>JASHYD010000730.1 GCA_030043175.1 Xanthobacteraceae bacterium
CAATAATCGCCAGTGTGATTGAGATCTTCATCCCGCCGAAGATGTGCGGCAGCGCATTGGGCATGCGGATCTTCCAGAACACCTGCCAAGGCGACGCCATGAAGGTTCGCGCCATGAGGTGGATATCCTCGTCAATGGACCGGAAACCGAGTGCGGAATTGATGGTCATGGGAAAGAAAGTGACCAGAAAGGCGAGCAACAAGCAGGATACCGTGCCGGTCCCGAACCAGACGATGAAGAGAGGCGCAATGGAGATTTTCGGCACGACCTGCGAAACGACGATGATCGGATAAAAGCCCCGCCGCAGGAACGAGGAATAGGTAATCAGCACCGCAACCAGGATGCCGCCGACGACCGACAGGGCGAATCCGACTACAGTAAGGTAAAGGGAGGGCCAGAGGTTGGTCATGAGCAGATCGCGACGCTCGATGACCGTCTCCACGATGCGCGATGGCGATGGCAGAATGATGTTGCGGACGCCAAGCCCTCGAACGATCAGTTCCCATCCGGTGAGCATTATCAGGCTTATTGCGAACGGCCAGGCAAGATCGATAAGCTTGTTTCGTGTATTACGGAGCATGGCTGGCCTCGATGGCTTTGCGCAGCTGGCGGACGTAGGAGTTGAATGGCGGGCTCTCCATGACCGCGATGTCGCGCGGCCGCGGGAGATCGATCTTGACTTCTTCAACAACGGTTGCCGGGCGCCGGCCCATGACGATTACCCGATCGGACAGGAATGCGGCCTCACGGATACTGTGGGTCACGAAGAGTACGGTCTTGCGGTTCGCCTGCCAGATGCGCAACAGCTCCACACCCATTTCGTCGCGCGTGATCGCGTCCAACGCGCTGAACGGCTCGTCCATGAGGAGTATGCCGGGGTCGTGGATGAGAGCACGGCAAATCGATACGCGCTGGCGCATGCCGCCGGACAGCTGACGCGGCAGATGACGGGCAAAATCGTCTATTTTCGCCATTGCCAGCAGTCGCATCGCGCGTTCTGTGTAGTTGCCACGCGGCTCCCTCAGCAGTTCGACGGGAAATAGCACATTGTCAATAACCGTGCGCCAGGGCAGCAGCACAGGCTGTTGAAATACCACCCCGATATCCGGCCTCGGACCGGAGACGGGCGTGTCGTTGATCGAAATTTCTCCGGCGGACTTGTCGACCACCCCCGCAACCATCATCAAGAGGGTGCTCTTTCCGCACCCGCTCGGGCCGAGAATGCTGACGAACTCATTGACCGCGACATCGAGCGACACATTCCGGATCGCCTCAAGGGGGCCGTAGAGTTTGCGTACATTTTTGATGCGCAAAACGAGCGAGGGGGCCTCCATGGGGTGCGTCTCAGTCACGCCGGGGCCGCGTTTTGCTTAGCGCTCTCGATGGCGGCAACGATGCGCTGCGGCGTCAACGGTAGATCATGTATCTCGATTTCAAAGAGCCGAAGAGCGTCGTTAACTGCCGAAACAATGGCGGCGGGTGGCCCGACCGCTCCGCCTTCGCCAAGTCCCTTGATGCCGAATTCCGTATAGGGCGACGGAGTAATCATGTGCAGGACCTTGATCTTGGGCACATCCATGGCGCTCGGCAACAGGTAGTCCTGCAAGGTCGTCGCGAGCGGCTGGCCGCGTGCATCGAAGGGTGTGGCCTCGTAAAGGCAGGTCCCAATGCCCTGCGCTGTCCCACCGTGAATCTGCCCGTCGACAATCATCGGATTGACCTGCGTGCCGCCGTCTTCAACGACGACGTAATCCAGAATCTCGATCGCCCCAGTTGAAGGGTCGACCGCGACGACGGCCGCATGCGCCGCATAGCTGAACGTGCCACTGTCGCGAGCCGCGCGATATCCGGCGGTTACCTCCAGCCCTCCGGTATCGATCTCCGGCGGCAGCATCTGCGGCTGCAAGTACCAGGTGCGTGCGACGTCGCGGAGCGTCACGCTGATATTGCCTGCCATGATCTTGCCGTCGGCCACCCGCGCCTCGGCCGCGTCCGCTTGCATGAGCCAGGCTCCAATGCGGGCAGCGCGCTTGGCCAAGAGCCGCGATGCTGCAGCTACGGCGCCGCCACCATGAACCATTGAGCGCGAGCCCCAGGTCGACGTCGAATACGGCGTGTAAAGGGTATCGCCTTGAAAGACTCGGATCTTGTCGAAATCGACACCCAGGATCTCGTGCGCGACCTGGGCATAGGTCGTCTCATGGCCCTGACCGTGGGAGTGGGTGCCGATGTGAATCTCGATTTCGCCGTCGGGCGTCAACTTCATGTTGGCCTGCTCGTAACCGGGCACCATCGGCCGGCCCCATGAGGCAAGCACCGAGGTGCCCATCGCGCCCTGCTCAACGAAGAAACAGACGCCGACGCCGATGAGGCTTGCGTCCTTCTCGGGAAGCCTTTGGCGCTCCCGCACCGCCCCAAGGCCTATCGCCGCAACGGCGCGACGCAGGCATTCCGGATGATTGCCGCTGTCGAAATGCTTTCCGACGATATTGTCAAAAGGCATCTGTTCGGGATGGACCATGTTGCGAAGCCGGACCTCATGAGGTTCCAGTTTGGCTTCGCGGGCGATTGCATCCATGATGGTTTCGATCGCCAAGCAAACGCCCGTCCGGGCGACGCCGCGGTAAGGCAGAATTGGACATTTGTTGGTGGCGACAGCGGCCGAACGGCATCGGTAGGCAGACAGGACGTAGGGGCCAGGCAGAAGGCTGGCGATTTGTGCCGCCTCCAGAGCTGACGAAATGGGATAGCAGGAATAGGCGCCGGCATCGACATGGGCAATGCAGTCGATGCCGATGAGCTTACCGTCGGCTGTGGCGTAACCGTCAATCTGATAGTGATGCTCGCGGCAATTCGCGTTCGCGCTCAGATGCTCGCGTCGGTCCTCCAGCCAGCGTACGGGATAGTCGACCTGCTGCGCGAGCCATGCCAGCGCCACTTCTTCCCGACATAGCAGCCCCTTATAGCCGAAGCCGCCGCCAACGTCGGGCGAAATGACACGGATCTGTCCGTGTTCGATTCCGAGACATTCGCTTAAGCCCGTCTGCACCGAGTGCGGAAATTGCGTCGACGTGATCACCGTGAGCTGGCCAAGGCGGGCGTCCCGGTAGGCGATCACGCCGCGGCCTTCGATCGGAACCATGCAGTGGCGCGCGGTTCGAATCCGCCTGCTCACCTTGATGGCCGCCGTTCTTGCGGCCTCCTCGAGGCGGCCTTCGTGCCTGAACTCGACGAAGAGATTATCGGCCCATTCGTCGTGGACACGCAGTGCGCCAACCTCGCAAGCAGCCAACGCATCGGTCACCGCCGGCAGCTCCTCGAATTCGAGCGTTACGGTGGCGACGATGTCTTCGGCTTCGGCGCGGCTCGATGCCATGCACATCGCGACAATTTCGCCGACAAAACGAAGCTTGTCTGCCGCGAGGATCGGTTCGCCGGACGATTTGAATCCCTTTAGGGTTGGCGCGGAGACGATCGGTTTGACGCCGGTCAAGTCCTTGGCCGTGTATATGGCGTTGCGAAACCGCTCGGGAACGAGGACCTGGTGCAGGCGCGCATGCGCAACCGGACTGCGCACAAACGCCACCTCGCGCATGCCGGCGAGACGAATATCGGCGACATATTCCCCGCATCCGCGCAAAAAGCGATTGTCCTCCTTACGAATTACTGAGGCTCCGATTCCGTATGGCTTTATCCGGTCTGATGCCACGGTTTAGCCTGACTCAATAACAATTTGCGACGCTCGATTATCTTTCCCGACGAGAATCAAGGCAACCTGATTTGGCCCTTCGTCGTGGGACCGCGCAGGGCGGGAATTCGCGAACACGGCGCGGATTCTGTTTCGGATGACGAGGAGTACCGATATGGGCTTGGCGGACCGATCCCCTTCGGAACCCCGTGGGGTGCCGCCGTGACGCTGAGCTAGTTCCTAAGCGCCGGCGATGACGTTCTCGACAGGAGGCCTTGTGCCTTTCGAGAGCGCCGAGGCCGTGGGGCCCTCCCTGACCAGGCGGCGCGCCGCAGGCCTCGGGCGCTCCCGCCGCTCGCGCTGAAGATCTGACTCGCGAGCTTTCAGTCCTGCTCGTGCCCGACATTCCGCTGGACGCCAGCTTGCGCCTGCCGCACGCCAGCTTCACCCTAATGAGCCGACCTTTCCGGTGACGATCATGTTCGTTAGAGTCGGGCATGCTCCAACCGAGACCGACACTTGCTGACTGTAGAGATTTGATGATGCGTCGGTTGTGTGACGAAGCGTAAATCGAAGACCACTTGCGATCTAAGGCAGACATCATAAGCGCCAGCCTTCGGGGCCTCTGGTCACTTGGTTAAGGCGCGCCGAAACGCAGGGCGGCTTCGGCAACGCGTAAGATATTCCTGCACGACGGGAGCATACGCCTCGACGGCGCGGAGACCTTGGCCAAATCCGAGGGCGTAAGCGACCGAAATGTCGGCTGCAGTGAACGCGCTTCCCGCGATAAACGCTTGATCTTCAAGTCGTTTTTCGACCGCCCTTAGCCGAGACCGGAAGATAGTTCGTGCCGCCTCGACCCCTGGATTTTCCTTCTGGTCTTCTGGGCCCATAAACCAGCTATATGCGACGACGGTCATCGGGCCTGCCAGACTGGCTTCTCCGAAATGAAGATACTGAAGGTAGGAAGGGAAGGAAGCCTCTGAAGCCTGCGGTGCAAGAACCGTAGGCCCATAGCGGGCAACGAGATACTCGATGATCGCAATAGATTCGCTGATCACAACATTGCCATCCATCAATGCTGGAATGGATCCGACCGGGTTGAGGCGCATGAACTCTTCATCTGCATAATGCCGAGGGAAATCAACCGGCCTCACCTGGTATGGCAGGCCCATCTCCTCAAGCATCCAGAGCACTCGAAGCGATCGGGTTCGCGGCGCGTGAAAGACAGTGATCATAGCGAAGCTCCTTCCAAGCCAAGACCACTACGAATAGCCGAAACGGCAACGAAGCAAAGTCAGAAATCCCGCTAAGGGTCGCCGTGGAGTTTGCGGAGTTTGCGTCAGGTCTTCCCGCGATGACACACCGTCGCGGTAGGCTGCGGGCGGGCAGCTTGCACCGGTCAGAGTGAGGCGCGACCGTCATCGCCTGACCCGCCCGATAATCTGTCGGCCCGTTCACACGTTTTTGGTCGGAAGCGCCACGTGATACGGCCAGTTTCGCTGAAGATTGGTACGAGTGATTTCGCCTTTGCGGCGGGTCATCGCCGTCCGGTTCGCCGGCACCTTGAATTCCGCGGCAGCCTTCTCGATCGCAGTGGCCTGGGCAACGAGAAATCGGGAATGTATGTGACCTAGCTCATAATTCGCGCCTGCAAGGGGGGATAAGCCTCTGTATGGGCCAATGAGAAGAGACTCATCGTGACGAGCGAATCTGACAGTTATCCGCTCGGCTACTCCGAAGACGAGGCAGGTCGCTTGGCGAACCAGGGCGCGTTTTTGGAAGACCTCACGGCGGATGTCTTGCGACGTGCAGGCATCGAATCCGGCATGGAGGTGCTGGACCTGGGCTGCGGCGTGGGGGACGTTTCAGTGCTCGCGGCAACTATGGTTGGCGAGTTCGGTGCGGTATTGGGGATTGATCGAGCCGCTTCATAAGTGGAGACGGCGCGTCGGCGAGCTGCGGCCTTGGGGATGCGGAATGTTCGATTCGAGACTGCGGAGCTGGACGCTTTCGACAGTGCAGAAAGGTTTGACGCCATCATCGGGCGATTCGTGCTGCTTTATCAACCCGATCCAGTCGCCGTGTTGCGGCGCTTCCGAAACCTCCTGAAACCCAACGGCGTCATCGCATTTCAAGAAATGGACATGGAGACAGCTTCGCAGGTCCCTACCTCTGAGACATTCACTTGTATTCTCTCCTGGATACTCGGCGGATTCAAGGCGGGCGGCGCGGAGTTGAACATGGGTAGCAAGCTGCTCGGGGCTTTCCTGAATGCGGGGCTGCCGCGGCCGACGATGATCACAGCGTCGCGGGCCGAGAGCGGTCCGGATTCCAAGGTCTACGCCATCCTTGCACAAATCGTCCAAAGCCTCCTGCCGTTGGTAGAGCGCAGCGGGGCAACAACTGCCGAGGAAGCAGACACGGGCACGTTGGCCGACCGGTTGCGCCAGGACGCGGTGGCAAATGAAAGTGTGACATTCTGGCCGCGCCTGGTCGGGGCGTGGTCGCGGCTGCCAAAATCCGGCTGAGGCTGTACTATTACCGAAGATACCGCCTGAATCGAACGAAGCGCTGTTGGCGACGGGACGCCATTCGGTTCCGAACCGCAATGTCTCTTAATGGAATGGTCCGGCCGTGCTTGTGCCTCACCAGCGAGTGACGCTGCAAAGGCGAGTGTTAAACGGAGCACCGCAATGTCCAACAAACCAATCGCGGCTGTCGCCACCATTGTTTCTACCGTAAACCCAAAACAGCTGCCGATCGGCTGCGAATCGGTCGATAATCACGCCGATGGGCGATCTGTTACGCCGTGGTCGGGCTGTTCCGGTCGCGCGCAGCCTTGCAAACCGAAGTTCTCGCCCTTCGGCATCAGCTCAATGTGCTGAGGCGTAGAGCGCCCAAGCGGGTATATCGATCGCCTGGCGTTTGCGGGGCTCTATCACCTGGCTTCCGAGGTGTTGGACGCGGTGAAAATCCTCAAGCCGGAGACCATCATCAGATGGCATCGCGCTGGGTTTCGAGCCCGGTGGCGCTCTAAATCAAGGCCGCGCGGCGGCTTCGAGCGCTCCGGCTGCCACACCACGCCGCGAGGAACAAGGAAGCGGTGGAAATAGTGAGGTAACTGCCGCCGCACCGCGCAAAACTGAATGTCCGTCTCAGCCAGAAGAAGCCCACTGTCGCCGCTTCCGGCATTTTACTGCGAGGCGCTACACTGCTTGCCTTGGTGCTGAGATCAATAATCTCGATGCTCGTGGCCTGATGGCGCCGCTCGAGTGCCCGCTGCTCGACGAGCCCACGCTGGGATTGGCTCCGGTGACCGTCGACGAGATCAGCGAGACTATCAAACGGCTTGCGCGGTCGAGCCTCTCCACCCTGCTCGCGGAGCAGAATGCCGTCATGGCGCTGAATGTCGCGGAGCCGGCCTATGTATTGGCCTCCGGCCGCATTGCTGCCGACGGAACACCGCAGTCATTGCGCGATACGCCCGTTATTCAGCAGGTTTACTTCGGGGCGACACCGGCTTTGCCTCGACGTGCGTAGGGCAGCTTGCGCGTGTCCTTTGCATCCACCGGCGACGGTTCATATGCATTCGAGAGCGTGATCCTTTCAAACGCGGAGTGCCCAATTTATTGCACTTCCTCGGAGTGAGACGTGTTGCTAGTGTTCAAGTAGTGCCAGTTGAGAGGGACATGATGATCGGGCCACGGTATAAACATAGGCGCCGTTCTGGCGGTGCACGACACCTCATCACCCCGGGTGCGCTCGCCCCAGGTGTGGTGCAACTCGGGCGCAGCGGTGCCCGAGTTGATCGCCTGCACACCTGCGGAGCCAAACGCTGCGATCGTGGCGTCTGGGGTGCGTCAGTGCCCGTTGAGAATTGCGCCGAGGTAGACAATGCACAAGTCCCCGCGATTGTGCGAGATCGTTCCGGCCATTGAGCTCGCCGGTATTTCAAAGACATTCGTTACGACATCGGGTGAACTTGTGCATGCGCTGGACAATACCAGCCTGGCGATAAACCCCGGAGAGTTCATCACAGTGGTGGGTGCATCAGGATGTGGCAAGACCACCCTGTTGCGACTGATCGCAGGCCTCGAGCGGTGCACATCGGGAACGATTGCCGTAAACGGCGAGCGGCAGGTCGGACCGTCCGAGCAGGCCGGAATCGTGTTTCAGGACCCCACTCTGCTGCCTTGGCGGACGGTGCTTCAGAACGTGCTGCTGCCGGTCGAAGTACTCAGGCTTGACCCGCGCACATACGGCAGCAGGGCCAAGGCACTTCTCGATACCGTCGGTCTCAAGGACTTCGAGAACAAGTACCCCCACGAACTTTCGGGCGGCATGCGGCAGCGCGTAGCGATTGCGCGCGCTCTCGTCAACGACCCGGCGATGCTGCTGATGGATGAGCCGTTCGGCGCGCTCGATGCACTCACCCGCGATCAGATGAACTTGGAACTCCTGGACATCTGGTCGGCGACGCAGAAGACGGTGCTGCTGATTACCCACTCGATCACCGAATCGGCGTTCCTGGCTGATCGGGTAATCGTCATGTCGCCGCGGCCTGGCCGGGTTGTCGAGGAACTTGCGATCGGGTTGCCGCGGCCACGCACCCTCGACATGATCAATAATGAAGAATTCGGCAAGTACGTCCGCCGCATCCGCGGGCTGCTGGATGCTGGAGCACACAAGCGCAACGGGAGCCGGCCATGACTGTACAGACCGAAGGCGCGATTGTCAGCGTTGGGCCGGACCTGCAGCTCGCACGCACGCCATTCTGGAACCGCGTCTCGGGTAGGCTCGTGTCTCCGTTGTCTGCCGCTGTGCTGATCGCCTATTGGGAACTCCATGTCCGCGTTTTCAACGTGGATGCGCTGCTGCTGCCGCCGCCCAGCCAGATCGCTCTTTCGTTCTGGAGCGGCATGACGAGCGGCCTGTTCCTCGGTCATTTCGCGACGACGGTTTTCAGGGCGCTCTCAGGCTTCGCCGTTGCCGCGGTGTTCGGTGTCGCGCTTGGCGCCCTCATCTGCCAGTTCCGGATCGTCGAGAAGACCGTCTATCCGTGGGTCGTCGCTCTGCAGACGGTGCCGAAGATCGCGATCGCTCCGCTGATCCTCGTGTGGTGCGGCTACGGGTCTCTTTCAAAGATCGTAACGGCGACGCTCGTGGCGCTCTTCCCCGTGCTCGTCAACACCATCATCGGCCTGCGAAGCTGCGAGCCCGGCAAGCTCGATCTCATGCGCTCGCTCAAGGCGAGCAGATGGCAGACGTTCCGCATGGTCGAATTGCCGAATGCGCTGCCGTTCATCTTCGCCGGACTGAGCGTCGCAGTGGTATTCAGCATCCTCGGCGCTTTGGTCGGAGAGTTTGTCGGATCGAAGGACGGCATCGGGTTTCTGATCCTCGATGCCAACTATCAGCTTAACATTCCGCGCGTGTTCGCACTGCTGATCCTGCTTGCGCTGTACGGGATCGGCTGCCACCTGCTTTTGCAGCACGCACACCGCAGGCTCGTGTTCTGGAATGAACCCCGGAGCGTGACGTCGGCCTGAACGGCGGCCACTGCATCGATGTTACTTGACGACAGGAGAGACCACATGCGGAGTTTCCGATACGCCCAGTTGATCGGCCTTGCCGCCGGCGTCCTCCTGACCGGCCGGACTGCGGCATATGCCGAAAAGCTCGTCTTCTCTCCCACGACGACGGATATCTCCGTCGGCCATGCCGCACATTCCTCGCTGCCGCGCTATCTCAAATGCTGGGAGAACGAGGGTCTCGACGTGGACGTCGTGGGTATCCAGGGCGCCACAGCGGGCATGCAGCAGATCGCCGCCAAGAACATCGCCTTCGCCAACGTCGGGCCCGAGGTGCTGATGATGGCGCGGGCAAGGGGCGCCAAGGTCAAGGCGATCTACACCTATTCGCGCAGCACCATCTATCGGGCTGTCGCCCTCAAGAACTCGGGCATCACCAGGACCGAGGACTTGCGCGGCAAGACCATGGGCGTAATCGCCATGTCCACGGGCGCCGTGCCGTATGGACGTCAGATGCTGCAAGCCGCCAGGATTGACCCCGAGAAGGACGTGCAGTGGCTCCCGATCGGCGAAGGCGCCCAGGCGACGCTCGCTCTGAAGCGGCGTGACGCGGCGGCATGGTTCGCCTGGGACACCGCGGTCGCCCAGGTCGAGGCACAAGGCACAGAGCTCGTGCACATCAAGCCACCCTATTTTGACGACCTGATCGGCAATGTCATCGTCGCCCACGAGGACTTTCTCGCCAAAAACAAGGAGACCGCCATCAAA
>JASHYD010000067.1 GCA_030043175.1 Xanthobacteraceae bacterium
GGCTTGGTCCCGCCGCCCGCCATCCACATGGTGAAATTGCCGCCGTGATGGTCGCGCCCTGCATTGGGGTTGATCCCGCCCTGGGCGTAGACCGTCCGGCCGAACTCACCCTTCCAGGTGACCAGGGTGTCGTCGAGCAGCCCCCGTTGCTTCAAGTCCATGACAAGGGCGGCAGATGGCTGGTCGACCGCCCAGCAATCGGGAGGATGACGCCGGGCGATGCCGTTGTGGTGGTCCCAGCCGACCTGAATCAAATGCACGTATTTCACGCCGCGCTCGATCAGGCGGCGGGTGAGTAGGCAGTTGCGGGCGAAGGTCCCCGGCTGGTGCACCTGCGGGCCGTACATGTTGAGGATGTATTCCGGCTCGTCGCTCAGATCGGTGACTTCCGGCACCGAGTCCTGCATCCGGTAGGCCATCTCGTACTGCGCGATCTTGGACAGGATCTCGGGGTCCCCGCTCATCCGGTACTGAAAGTGGGAGAGCTCATCGATGATGTCCATCTGGCCGCGGCGCTCCTCGCGGCTCATGCCATCGGGGTTCGTCACGTAGAGAACAGGCTCATTACCCGAGCGGAATTCTACGCCCTGGTGGTTGGAGGGCAGGAAGCCCGCTGACCAGGTCGCCTGGGTGGCGCCCACGCCGGCAGCCTGGAACTGCGACTTCATCACCACGTAGGACGGCAGGTTTGCGTTGTCGGTGCCGAGCGCGTAGTTGACCCACGCGCCCGCCGACGGGCGGCCCGGCAGCTGGAATCCCGTATGCATCAGGATGTCCGCCGGGTCGTGGTTGACCTGCGGCGTCCACACGGAGTGGATGAAGGTGAGGTCGTCGGCGATCGAGCCGATATGCGGCATCAGGTCGGACACCCAGCGCCCGCACTGGCCGTACTGCCGGAATGGCGCGAGCGGGCCCATCAGCGGGAACGTGGTCTGACCGTTGGACATTGACGAGATCTTGGCGTTGCCTTTCACGGACGGCGGTATTTCTTCCCCGTGGCGTTTGATGACCTCGGGCTTGTAGTCGAAGGTGTCCACCTGGGACACCGCGCCCTTCATGTGGATATCGATCACCCGCTTGGCCCGGGCCGGGAAATGACCGCTGGTCAGCTTGCCCAAGTTGGGACCGGGTTCGGGAGTTGGGGCGCCCGGGAGGATTGCGCCTGTGGCCAGCGACCTGCCGGCGCCGAGGAGCTTGGCCGCCGCGATCACCCCGAGCCCCATGCTCGAGCTCAGCACAGCCCGGCGCGTCAGGTTGGCGAGTATGCTCGGATCCGCGATTTTCTTGATCATTGGATCCCCCTTTGCGAAAGACATTCCACTGTCTATCGGGATTTATGGGTGATTAAACGTGACCCAGAAATTCCGATGAAATCGGTGCAGGGGCGTGCAGATACTATGCCGTATATCTGTCGTATATTTTTAGACGTGACAGGCCGGGAAGGCAAGCACCCTGCTGGTTCGTGACGCCGGTGCCATCCTACTCGACATGAAGGGATCAGCGCAGGAAAGAAGGTCTCCGGCAGCGATGGCGCCGAGCTCGTCAAAGCGCTGCTGGATGCGGGATGCCTCTCAGATCAGTCGGCCTGTGACTTCGGCGGATCACTCGCCCGAGGTGGGCACGATGCGGCCGGTGCGGTCGCGGGGCGCCTCCTTCGAGCTTGCTGTTGAAGCCCGCAAGAAGAGCAAGGCCGTCAGGGCCGCAAGACAAAGGCCGGCGGAAATCACCACCACTCCCAATCCCAGTGCATCGAGGAGCAAGCCGAACGTTAACGGAGCGAGAGCTTGAGCGGCGCGCGCCGGTGCACCAATCAAGCCCGTGCGTTCGCCATAGGCGTGAGGCCCGAATATGGCGAGTGGAACCGTGCCTCTGGCGATGGTCAGAAGCCCATTGCCGGCGCCATAAAGAACAGCGAACGGCACCGCGCCGGCTGCGCCCATGAACCACAGCGCGGCGGCACCGATTGGATGCAGCGTCGCGGCCATTCTTGCTGAGACCAGCGGATGGATGCGGCGAAGGATTACGAACTCGAAGATCCGCGCGGCCACCTGTGCGGGACCCACGAGGGCAGCCGCCGCGATTGCGGCGAACGGCGTTGCTCCGGCCAATTCCAGCAGCCTTGGCAGGTGAGCGGCCATTGACCCAGTGACGAACCACGCGGCAGCGAACACGAAGGCGATGAGCAGCATCTCCCTTCGCGGCTTCCAGCCAACCGAAGCCGCAGTCGCGGACGGCGCGTGTACTGGACGCGCGGGTAGCGGCACGAGGAACCTATTCACCGGAAGGCCGACGAAAAGATTGAGTGCTGCCCAAACAAGACAAGTAGATCGCCAACCTGCCGCATCGTTCAAGAACGATGACAACGGCCAACTCAGGGTCGATGCGAAGCCGGCAAAGAGCGTAATCCCGGTGATGGGCCCACGGGCCTCGGCACCGTAAAGTGCAGTCAGGGTCGCGAACCCGGCATCATAGAGCCCAAAAGCCATGCCGATGCCGAGAATCGCCCAGGCGCTGAACAGGCTGACAGGTCCGCTTGCACAGGCGAGGGCCGCGAGTCCTGAGGCAAGAACTACATTCGAAAATACGAGCACCCCTCGGCCGCCGTGGCGGTCGATCATCCGGCCCACCCTCGGACCCGCGATCGCGGCGATCAGCAGCGCCGCAGAGAAGGCAGCAAATACCCAGGAGGGTGGAACCCCTATGGCTGCGCTGATCGGGTCTGCCAAGACGGCCGGGAGATAGTAGCTCGATGCCCAGGCGAGGGTCTGTGAGGTTCCGAGGGCTGCGACCACGACGAACCGTCGAGGCGAAAGGGAGGCATCGCCGTTTTTTTCGGGCACCGGGGCTCCTCGTCAGCTTGCCCCCGACTGGGCATTAATCGCAGGCGACGCCACAATCCGCGACCAGCGCACGTTGCATGAGGAGGCGGTCCATCCAGCAGCTGAATTTGCAACCGACCAGGTTCCGGCACCAAGAAATTCGAGCCTTTTATGCAGACCTGTCGCCGATTCCCGCGGCCATCTGGTGGCATCTGGATTCGATGTGTCTCGGGATATTGTCAACATAAACGGAATTCTCTGTTGTAAAGCGCTAGGCGAGCTCGGTATGACGAGGCATGACTGTCGCGCCACCTTGCAATGCATTTCGCCCGGGAGAAACAGGAGTCCGCGTTCCTCGTACGCCGGTGCGACACCGGCAGAGTTCGTCGATGGAGGGCGGTTCTTCGCCGAATGACGCAAGACCGTGAAGAATTCGTGCAGTTGTGCTCAAGACCAGCAAGTGAGAGGTCTGGCCGGCACTCCTTTGCGGTTGAACCAAGAGAATCCATCCCGCGCGTCCACGGTCCCGTACGGCAGCCAGAAAGATTGATCTGGCGAGTTGGCCTCATCCAGCATCCTGCGGGCGGGGACGCTAGAGGTAAAGCTCGCGCCGGTTATGCCCGGCATAAGAAAAACTTCTGCATGAGCGGCCCATCTCGAGCATCTCTTAGACGTTCGCCCATGTGCTTCCGGAGGACCAATGTGCTTCCGCAGGACCGGCGCCAGACGAAACTCAAGCCGTCGCTCGCGTTGCCCGCCAAGACTGATCGACCGCTTTCGAGTTCGCGACCGCGATGCACGGCACTCAGCGGGCTGTTGGGCGCGTTCGGCGAGGCACCGGGCGACGGCCTGCATGTCGATCGCGCTCACGAACGAGGTCGCCCTACAACCGGCGTTATTGCAGGGACGGAGTACGCCGGTCGCAACGCGCTTTCAACATCACGACCTATATTCCAATCCCTTCAGATTGGCTGAACCGATATCCTATCGCACGGTATAGGCGTCGGGCGTGTTCATCACGCTGGCCGTGACGACAGTCAGGGCCGCGAGGCGAACCGGGTCGACCGTGGGATCGGCCGGCGCCAAGCCGATGGCGATGAGCCTTTTCACTTCGTCCGGCGATTTCTCCATCAGAGCCAGTTCGGAGGCACGGTACGCTCCGATGGTCGCCAGTTCCGCGGGCTCCGGATGGCGGCGGACTGCCAGGCGCCACATGGTGACAAGCTGCTCGTCCTCGTTGGCGGACGATTTGATCGCCCGCTCCGCCAGCTTGCGGTAGGCTTCCATGAACTGGGTATCGTTCAACATCACCAGGCCTTGCAGCGGCGTATTGGAAGTCGGCCGCATCACCTGGGCGTCGCGACGATCGGGCATGTCGAATGGCACGAGGTTTGACACTGGAGCGTTGCGCTTGACGAAGGTGTACATCGAGCGACGGTAGTTCTCCTCGGCCGACACATTCGTGGGATAAACCACCGCGCCCTGGGCGACGCCGTCCCAGATGGCGTCGGGAGCGTAGGGGAACACGGCGTCGCCCCCGACCTTCTTGATCAACAAACCTGAGATCATGAGGGTGTTGTCGCGGATGGTCTCCGCCGGCATGCGCAAGCGCGGGCCACGTTCCAGGAGGAAATTGCGCGGGTCCTTCTCCAGGTTCTCGGCACTGATGTTGGAGCTCTGCCGATAGGTGGCCGACATCACCATCAGCTTATGCATGTGCTTGATGTCCCAGCCCGAGCGGATGAATTCGACAGCGAGGTAATCGAGCAGTTCCGGGTGGGTCGGGTTTGTGCCCTGCGTCCCGAAGTCGTCGGCCGTTTGCACGATGCCGTCGCCGAAGTGACCTTGCCACATGCGGTTGACGTAGACGCGGGCGGTGAGGGGGTGCTGCGGGTCGAACAGCCATGCGGCCAAGCCGAGACGGTTGCGCGGCAGCTTTTCGCTCCACCGAAACACCCGCGGGAGCGCCTGCGCCGGCACCTCTTGTCGGTAGGAATTGTAGACGC
>JASHYD010000731.1 GCA_030043175.1 Xanthobacteraceae bacterium
TTTTATCGGCTCCAGCGCCAGCAAAAAGTCCTCGGCCAGCTCGGCCATCTCTTCACCCGTGACGCAGAATGCCAAAACCTGTTTGGCCCCGCCCCCACCAACCGCATCCAATATAGGATCTCGCTAAGTCTCGCACACCCATCGTCGATAGGGCATGGCATCATTTCGTTTGAAACCGGTCGGCAGGCGGTTTGCAAGACAAACATCAAGCTCGACGCTCTTCTTCGTCTGCAGGGCACTCAACGGCAGATCCGCCCGTCGCTCGCAATGCTGACCTCTTTCAAACGCTTGCTGACCCTGATAGCGTCAGGAATTGCCAGCGGAGAACGTGCCGCGAACGTTCTTTTTGAGGCAGCGTCGATGCCGTCGGTCGCCGAGATCTCTCAAGAAGTCGCCGCTTTTTTTGCATCTCTATCACTCTCCCAACTGAGGGTTGGGGGTAAGCAGCACGCTTTTGCAACCAAAGTGTTCAATGTTGCGCGAATTTGGGTTCGCAAGGCGATGGCTCCAGGCGGCATCACCGGCGTCATCAGCGCGCTCGTCGCCATTGTCGGCACCGATCTACTTTTGTTGTTGATGCGATATCTTCAAGTACTCCCACCGGTGTCTCTTACGTTCATGATTGCAATCGTCGTGGTCGCCCTCCGCTGGGGAGCCCTGTCGTCGGTCGTGACCACCGTCGGTGGCACGTTATCGTTGACCTATAGTTTCTATAGCCCATTCTATACGAACAGCGCCGATTCGCGATCCCCGGTGCTGGGCATCTTCTTCTTTCTCGTCGTCTCGTTGGTACTCGGCTATCTCGCGGCCGAGACGCGGCGCGGCGAAGAGCGTGCGCTAAAGCGCGAGAACGAGATCCGCGATCTTTATACTTTCTCGCAGCGGATTTCCCTCGCTCAGTCGCCGGCAGGGATCTTCGAGGCCATGCAGCGGCACCTTGAAACGCTGGTAGGCCGAAGCGTTCTGCTGTTTGATTCGCTTAGAACTCTAGAGGCGAAGTCCGAACGTCTTGGCGATGTCGAAATTCCCAAGGCGGTAATCGAGGTGGTGGGCGAAATGCTAGCTGCCGGGGGCGCCGCCAGCGGAGATGTCGTGGTCGACGATGACCGTGGCAATGCCTGGCTGGTGCGGTTGGTCTCGGCCAGCACCTTGGAGTTCGGCGTCATTGCGGTCGATCTTGGCCATCGCTCCGAACCATTCGACGATATGCGGGCACGCGTTGTTGCGTTGATTGGCGACGCCGGATTGTCGCTCGAACGGCTGGGACTCGCGCGGACAATCTCGGAAGCCCGCACCCGCCAGGAAACCGAACAGTTTCGCGAGGCTCTAATCGGTTCAATATCTCATGAATTGCGCACGCCATTATCCTCGATTCTTGGTGCGTCGACGGTGTTGTCTTTGGCACGAGAAATTACCGGAAGTGCTCGTCTGAAAGAACTTGCAACGCAGATCCACCAGGACTCGGAACGGCTCAATGTCGATATCCAGAATATTCTCGATGCTTCGCGCATCAGCAGCAACGGCCTGCACGCAAAGCTCGAATGGGTAGAGCCCGCTGACTTCATCAATGCAGCGCTTCATCGTTATCGCAATCGCCTGGCGGGACGGGCCGTGGAGATAGCACTTCCAGGGGAACTTGTTCTGCTGCGCCTAGATCCGGTGTTGATGGAGCGAGCGCTCGGCCAGATTCTCGACAACGCGGCTAAATATTCGCCACCGGGCTCCGCCATCAACGTCTCCGGCTGTCATAAAGCGGGCCAATTCGTAATTTCGGTGGCTGATCAAGGTGCCGGGCTGCACGCCGACGACCGAGCTCTACTGGGACAGAAGTTCTTCCGCGGAACACGTCACTCTCACCCAGCTTCTGGCCTCGGTCTGGGATTTTGGATCGCCACCGCCCTGGTGGCAGCCAATGGTGGGACGATAGAGGCGGCCAGCGAAGGCGTGGACAAGGGCACGATCGTTACGGTTCGGCTGCCCGTGAAGGAGAGCGGGTGATGCGTTCTGTTCAGCCGCGAATTTAGTCGGCCTAACGCATTTCCGCAGCAGCTGTCAGTTCGGGCGGGCCCCCCGCCCGCGCCGCCTCGCGCACAGCTATACTGCGGCCGATGCCGCGATTAGTCACGGGCGAAGCCGGCAACAACCCACCCCAATCCGCGGAAAAAACCAATTATCAGAAGGCAAGCTGTGATTGTGATCCCGCCACCAATTAACACCGTGGGCACAAACGTTGATATCGAAGGAGGACCCAGCATAACGCCAGCCGGAGCCCCAGATCCGCCTACCCACCGATTGTAGTCATCCATAACCACCGTCGCCGTTACGACGACGCCAATAATCGCGATAAGGACGGCGCATCCAATGCCGAGACGGGAGAAGCCGCGAAGAATGGGCGCGCTCGACAATGCCATGGGCTGCTCACCGCGCGGTTGGTAAATTGGATCGGGCATCATCGACTCCTCATTGTGAATCACTTCACACGCTAGTGTTATGGCGCGCAAATGACTAGACGCGCTTCGCGACCTTTTCCCGCCCGCGGCGCACCGTGCAACCGGGCTTGATTTCCTCCAATCGCCATCTACCGCGCTCGATCTTCTCAAGAATATCCTCCGCGCGCACCGTCCAGATGAAAGGCTTTGGTTCGCGGTTCCATTCCTCAATGAATTCCTCGATTGCCGCTATCAAATCTCGAACGCTGGAGAAACTACCGCGTCGCACGGCTTTGCCGGTAAGCTCGGCGAACCAGCGTTCCACCATGTTCAACCAGCTGGAGCTGGTGGGAACGAAGTGAACCTTGAAGCGTGGATGGCGCTTCAGCCAGCGTTTTACCTGGTCGGTATTATGAGTGCCGTAGTTGTCCATCACCAGGTGCAATTCCAACTCCGGAGCGTACTCAGCATCGATCTGACGCAGGAAGCGCAAGAACTCCTGGTGCCGGTGCCGTGGAAAGCAGCGGCCGCTGACTGTTCCATCCGCCACGTTCAGCGCTGCGAAGAGCGTGGTGGTGCCATTGCGCACATAGTCGTGAGTCCATGTGCCACAGTGCCCGCGCTTCATGGGCAGTCCAGGTTGCGTACGATCCGGCGCCTGAATCTGGCTCTTTTCATCAACGCACAGCACCACCGCATTCTGGGGCGGATTCAAGTACACCCCCACCACATCCAAGAGCTTCGCCACGAAATGCGGGTCTCGCGAAAGATTGAAGGTCTGCTGCCGATGCGGCTGTAACCCATGCTCCTGCCAGATACGTTGCACCGTGCTCGCATGCACTCCTTGCGCTTTCGCCATCGTACGCGAGCTCCAGTGCGTCTGGCCCCTCGGCTTGGTCTGCAGAGTCGCGTTGATGATGCGTTCCGCCAATCCTGATTGCGGTCTGCGTCCTCGTCCCTCTGCCACCTCCCACAAGCCTTCTGGGCCCTCAGCGACCATCCGCTGTCGCCAGAGCCGGCACGTATGTCGATTCACGCCGAGTTCATCAGCAATGGCTAAGTCACTGTACCCTTGGTGCGCCAGCAACACGATGCGGCAGCGCGTGACTACTTGCTGGGGGGTGCCGTGCGCGCGGACCCACGTCTCGAGTAGCTCCTGCTGCTCAGGCTTCAGCTTGAAGATCACTGGGCTGGCGCTCATGCAGCCAGTAAGCCACATGGAAATCGATCTGTCTAGCTATTTACGCACCAGTACGATAGATCATTGCATCGGAGGGTCTTCTAATGCGCAAAGCTGCGATTTACCCGCGCGTCAGCACTCAGGACCAGACCACGGCGAACCAAAGGCGTGAGCTACGCGCCGTTGCCGAGCGCATGGGGATCGAGATTGCCAAGGTTTACCGCGACCACGGCATTAGTGGCGCGAAGGGCCGGGACAAGCGTCCGGACTTCGATCGCCTCTGTAAGGATGCGGCTCGCCGACAGTTCGATATCGTCATGGCGTGATCGGTAGATCGGCCTGGGCGATCGTTGCAGGATCTCGTCGGGTTCTTGTCGGAGATCGACGCGCTGAAAATCGACCTCTACTTGCATCAGCAGGAGCTCGACACGACGACGCCAGCTGGCAAGGCCATGTTTCAGATGATGGGCGTGTTTGCCGAGTTCGAGCCCGCCATGATCCAGGAGCGCGTTCGGGCCGGTCTTCGCCGTGCCCAGGAAACTGGGACCAAGAGCGGCAAGGCGATTGGAAAACCGACCATCGGGATGACTACCAAGCGGTACGATCCTGAGCTAGACGCAATACCGTTCACTTTAGCAGGATTCTGATCGATTGCTTGATATTTACCGGCGGTAACGGTTTGTCAGATTTGCGTCGAAGCGGAAAGTTGCTCATCTTTCGCTTGACGCCACGTTTGTTGCGGCGGTGTCCACGGGGAGGCAAGCGCTCCTGGAGAATTTCGTTGAGCACAGCTTCGTGCCAGGCGTGCCTTTGG
>JASHYD010000732.1 GCA_030043175.1 Xanthobacteraceae bacterium
GGTTTTCTCCAAGACAGTGATCGGCCCGATCTTCTTCGAGTTCATCCAGAGGAAGGGGGATGACGGTTTCGGCGAGGGAAACTTCAAGGCGCTGTTTGAATCAATAGAGGCAGACCAGATTCGGCGCGGCGTCCTCACCTCCTGAGCGATTTGGGCTTACGAGGCAACGAACGGCGAAAACCGTGTCCCTCGACAACGAAACGAGTGCGAGTTTCGATTAGGCTGCCCCAATCATTGCCCGGCTTGACCAGGCGATCCAGTATGCGGGCGTTACTCGATCGCCCGGTCAAGCCGGGCGGAGTTCCCCCGATAGACAAAAACGAACCGGAGCACTTCCATGGCGCACCCCACGCAACTTGAGCCGTCACGGAAAAACATCGCGGCACCGCTTGCAGCCATCTCATACCAAGCCGGGTTCGGTAACCAGTTCCAGTCGGAAGCCGTGCCGGGTGCGCTGCCGGTAGGCCGTAACAGCCCGCAGCGAGGGCCGCTCGGGCTCTATGCGGAACAGATTTCCGGTACGGCCTTCACGGCGGCGCGTCACGAGAACCGCCGCACCTGGACCTACCGTATCTGGCCCTCTGTCGTGCACAAACCTTACCGGCGCATCGACAACGGCAAGCTGCGCACCGGCCCGTTCAACGAGACCGAGGCGACGCCGTCGCAATTGCGATGGAGCCCGTTCCCGATCCCGCAAGATCCGACCGATTTCATTGATGGCATCGTCACCATTGGCGGCAGCGGCAGCGCTGCCGACCAGACCGGCATGGCGGTTCATATCTATGCCGCCGGCGCCTCCATGGCGGAGCGCTATTTCTACAACGCGGACGGAGAGATGCTCATCGTCCCGCAGCAGGGTCGCGTGCGCTTCGTCACCGAGCTCGGGATCCTCGATGTGGATAACGGCGAGATCGCCATCATGCCGCGAGGCTTAAGGTTTCGCGTCGAGCTGCCGGACGGCCCGTCCCGCGGCTACATCTGCGAGAATTACGGCCAGGCGTTCCGGCTGCCGGAGCTTGGGCCGCTCGGCGCCAACGGCCTGGCCAATCCGCGCGATTTCCAGGCGCCGGTTGCCTCCTATGAGGACAGACAGACGCCTTGCACAATCGTCGCGAAGTTCCAGGGCAATCTGTGGGCCGCCGAGAGCCCGCATTCGCCGCTCAGCGTGGTCGCCTGGCACGGCAATTTCGTTCCTTGCAAATACGACCTCGCGCGCTTCATGGCGATCGGGACCATCAGCTTCGACCATCCGGACCCTTCGATCTTTACTGTGCTGACGGCGCCGTCAGATATTCCGGGCACCGCCAACGTCGATTTCGTCATCTTCCCGCCCCGCTGGCTGGTCGGCGAAGACACCTTCCGGCCGCCGTGGTACCATCGCAACGTGATGTGCGAGTTCATGGGTTTGCTCAAAGGCGTCTATGACGCGAAGGCAGAGGGCTTTCTGCCCGGCGGCGCCAGCCTCCACAATTGCATGAGCGCTCACGGGCCGGACGCAGAAACCTTCGCGCGCGCGAGCACTGCCGAACTCAAGCCCCACAAGCTCGACAACACGCTAGCCTTCATGTTCGAAAGCCGGTTTGCCATGCGGCTTACCCGCTATGCGATGGAATCTTCAGAGCTGCAGCATGACTATTTCGAGGGCTGGCAAGGGCTGAAGCGTTATTTTCCGCCCTAGCACTGTTGCGCGCAGCGAAACCCATCGTCGGCCGATTTTGCTACCGCTCAACCGTCCCGCCCACGCCAGCGTTATTTGCCGGACATGGAGCCCGGGTGGAACGCAGCTAATCCGTAACGGTCAATCCTGGCCCCCGCCGCTCCATCCGAGCGGTATGGTGCCGGCACAAAATCCCGCGGAAAGGACTTCCCGTGGACACGCTCGCTCCCGCCGTAGCCGGCACTCCCCGCGTGCTGCTGCGCATCGAGGGCGCCTGCATCTTCGCGATCGCCGTCGTGTTGTATTCCCGGCTGGGCGAGAGTTGGTGGCTATTCGCAATTCTGTTCCTCGCCCCCGACCTCGCTTTCCTCGGATATCTGGCGGGAGCGCGTGCGGGTGCGGTCGCCTACAACGCCCTTCACACGGTCGCCGGCCCAATCCTTCTGGGGCTTGCGGGCCTGTTCGTGCCATACGAACCCGCCGTCGCGGATGCCCTGATCTGGCTTGCCCATTGCGGCATCGATCGGGCGCTCGGCTACGGTTTGAAATACCAGGCCGGTTTCGGCTTCACGCATCTCGGCCGCATCGGACGGGCGGCTTGATGGCGGGCGTCAATCGTTGGCAACTATTGGCAATTGACATAAAGAAATCCTTATATTCCGTGGCGCGGGGCTTGGGGGAAATCACCGACTGACCATCGCAGCTCACCTGAGGACGAGTGCGAATGGCCAATATTAGCGGAGAAAGCCAAGCGAGTTTCCGGTGGACGCTTTTGTGCGCGACGATGGGTATCGCCGTGATAGTCTCACCCTGTTTCGCGCACGAGGATCGGGAGTGCCTCGCAAGGCATACAAGCAGATCCACTGGGAAAGGCACAAGAAGCGTTCACTTGCGACAGTCTCGTGCCCGGGTCTGTTTCGATATCTATCGACGCCGAAGGGAACAGATACCAGCACCCATAGACGATCAAGGGGACAATGGGGGGATTGCTACAGTGCGACGCCTAGAGCGATGCCTCAGCCATGATCCGAGACCCGGCTCGTTTGGTAAGCAGAAGCTACCCCATTACTGTTGGTCAGCGCGACTTAGATAGACCACTGCGAAACGAAGCGTGGAGAATGCCAATGACACATAAAATGCGTTCCACATTCGTCATGTCAGCGTCTACAAGGGCGGGAGTGGTAATCGGGGCGACCCTGTCCGCAGCGGTCATTTCGGGTGATCCAGCAGTCGCGGCTGAAGCAGCGCAAGGCACCACTGCCGAACTGCAGTTCACCTATTCGCCTTGGGCAAAGTTCTGCGGAAGAGGGTCGTTGGGTGGTAGGGAGGTCTGCTTTACCGGCAAGGACGCCCGCACCAAGGACGGTCAAACGTTCATTGCCGCCACTCTGATCGAGCCGGAAGGTCAGCCTAAGAGGTTCCACGTCAGCGTGCCGAGTTCGCTTCACCCACGAGGCCCCCGCATTATCATCGACATGGGGCCGGAGATTAGTAGCACTTTCTTTAGCTGCTCGGCCGATACATGCACGGCAGACTATGAAGCGACGCCCGAGCTGGTCGATAAGCTCAAGAAAGGTCAGATGCTGCAAATCCAGGTCGGCGGCCTCGCCCCTATGATCCCAGTCCTTTTGCCGCTCGTAGACAGTAGCGGGAACAGCTTTACCAGAGCCAACGAGGGGCCGCCGACTGATCCAAAGGCATTCCGGCTGCAACAAAAGGAGCGAGAGAAGCGGTGGCGATTTTGAAGCCTCGCCTCACGAGACCTCGGCACAAGTGGCTGCTTAATCTGCACGATAGGCAAAGTGAAGAGATTTGGTGTCGGGAGGCCGGGCCTGTCCTGGCCGCTTCGGGGCCGCCCTCCAGCCTCGCTATCTGAGTCAGCGGTTCATCAAGGCGAATGCACCCCAACCCAGGTACTCGCGCTGATACCGGGCATGGCGCGCGGGCGCGGCGGTGAGTTCGGCTCGCAGGTCAGCCAGCTTGCTGGCGTCAAGCCAGCGGCGGATGTTCAACCATTTCGCCGCCTCGTAGCGGTCCCAGCTGTCCTCGGCAAGGACCATCGCCACCACGTCGCAGCCAAGTTCGCCAACGACTCGATGAACTCCGGCAGCGGCAGCCACGGCATCCTCGCTGGTGGCACCGCAGCCCTCCACGGTGGCCTGGTCGGGGGGCTCGCGGCGCCAGCAGACCTCGCCGATCAGTATCATGCCGCCAGGGGCGAGGCTGCGTCGGAGCAGGCCGACCGTAGCCGCGAGGCCCCGCCGATCCAGGTCGCGCCAATGCACGAGGCGATGCCGACCGACGCACTGGTGACGTAACCCGATGCATCGACATGCACGAAGCTGACCCGGTCGGCGACACCAAGCTCGGCGAAGTACGCGCTTCACGCGCCGAAACACTCGGCTGCGCGGCTCGCGGCCCAGCCCGAGTATGACGACGACGAGGCAGTGCGCTTCCGTGATCAGAGACCGAAGGTGGTTGACGGCGGCATCGGAAAAAACATCACGCTCGTTCCACGCGGCCAGCCATGCCTGTACGATTGCCAAGTCAAGCGGCTTCTCACGGCCCATTTTGCTCCTCCCGAAGGCTCAGCGCTACGGAAGCTAGAGAGCGCACCAAGAAGGCGGAATGAGCGTTTGAAAAGGTTGTTGGCAAGCAGCAGGCAGTGATTCCTCGGTCGTGTAGGTGTTCTACAACCATCAGTGATAACGCTGGATGGAAAACCTTTGGTCGCTTGCTGATATAGTGAAAGTTCTTGAGGGCAGGGAAGCACCCAATGAACACGCGAGCGGCTGTCCTGAGAAAGCTCGCTTTGGCTGAGCGACATGTTTTAGAAGGGCGCAAAATCGTTGCACGACAGCGCGACCTCGTTGCATCACGCGGGGGGTACGACATGGCTTTTGCTGAGCAGTTGCTAGACCAATTCGAGCGCAGTCTGGCAACCTTTGAGGGGGACTACCGCGCTATCCGAGCCGAGTTGGAAAAATCAAAATGAGCGTTCGGCCGATTCTTGGCGGCTCAACCGTAAGCGAGTTCCCCCCCGTTCGGCTGAGCCGCCCAGCTTGGCTCCTCCCGAGCAAACCAAACCCGCTACCATTGTCGCGTATGCTGGGCGGGCAGCAGCGCACGAAACTAAACGAAACGGATAGGCCGCCGGTTCTCAGGCGTGTAGCGGGCGAGAACCAGGGGCGGCCAAAATGCGCAACAGCCGCGATGCGGATGGAACGCTCGGTTATAATTCCAACATTGGAGGTTTGTTCCTGGCCATTCGAAAAATTCTCCGCACGACGACACTCCGCAACATTTGATTAAGGGGCTGCCATGAGCGAGTACCGAAAGAAGCCGAAGAGTGTTTGAGTATCGCGAAAAAGATGAGAGAGCCGCCTTAGCTTTTCTCGACCTGGCCGAATTCCAGCTCGACCGGTGTGACGCGGCCGAAAATCGACACCGCGACCTTGAGCCGGGAGCGCTCCTCATCGAC
>JASHYD010000068.1 GCA_030043175.1 Xanthobacteraceae bacterium
AGCCGGGACAATGTCAAGAACCTCAAGCTCGCCTATGCGGTGCCGCTTGGCGGCGGGGCCGGCAACGAGTTCACCAATGCGACGCCGCTCGCCGAAGACGGCTTCCTCTACGTCACAGATTCCTGGAACGTCCTCTACAAGATCGACGTTCGCTCGGGCGATGTCGGTCGTATCGTCTGGCGCATGGATCCCAAGCAGGATCGCCAGATGCGCAGCCGCGGCGCGGCGCTGTGGGGCGGCCTCGTCATCACCGGCGCCGGCGGCTTCGGCAACTCGCCGCGTATCATCGCGACCGACAAGGAAACCGGCAAGGTGGTCTGGGAAACCTCATTCTCGGATACGCCGGACGTGACCTTCACGGCGGCGCCGCTCGCCGTCAAGGACAAGATCGTCGTCGGCGCCGCCAACGGCGACACGGGGGTACGCGACTGGATTGCCGGGCTCGATGCCGCCACCGGCAAACGCCTGTGGCGCCAATTCACCATCCCGGCCCCCGGTGAGCCCGGCAGCGAGACCTGGAAGGGCAACACCAATGCGTGGCAGACCGGCGGCGGCGCCGTCTGGGTAACCGGCACCTACGACCCCGCCACCAACCAGACGATCTGGGGCACCGGCAATCCGGTACCGATGTTCGACCCGACCTATCGGCCGGGCGACAATCTCTACACCAACAGCGCCATCTCTTACGATCCCGACACCGGCAGCATGAATTGGTATTTCCAGTTCACGCCCGGTGACATGTGGGACTACGACGAGGTCGGCACCCACATCTTGATCGACGGCAACATTGCCGGACAGGAGCGCAAGCTCATCACCCACTCGGCCCGCAACGGCTTCCTCTACACCTTCGACCGCTTCAACGGTCAGTCGGTTCTGGCGAAGCCCTATACGGAGGTCAACTGGACCAAGGGCATCGACCAGAAGACCGGCAAGCCGATCGACTACGATCCCGGCAAGGACGTCCAGACCTATGCGGGCGTCGGAAATCTCGCCCCGGGCGCCCCGCTCAAGAAGGTCTGCCCGTCCCATCTAGGCGGCAACAACTACTGGCCGTCGTCCTACAGCCCCAAGACCAAGCTCATGTATATCCCGGCTTTGTCGAACTGTATCACCATCAGCATAGATCGCGAAAAACACAGCAAGGAACGGGGCTGGAACGGCGGGCTCAGCCAGACCGACGAGCGCTGGGAGAGCAACTTGACCGCCGTCGATCCGCTGAGCGGCGAGATCAAGAAGAACATGCATCTGCGCTACCCGAACCGCTCCGGCACGCTCGCGACCGGTGGCGGCCTCGTGTTCCTGGCCCTCATGGATGGCACCGTCGCAGCTTACGACGACACCACGCTCGACGAGCTATGGAAGATCAACGTGGGTTCGGGCTTTTCGGCACCGCCAATGACATTCGAGGTCAACGGCAAGCAATACGTCGGGATCGTGTCGGGGCCGAGCCCGGGCTCGAGAGGGCTACTCGCGAACACCCCGGAACTGAAGGACCAGCGTCAAGCCCTGGTGCTCTATGTCTTCGGGCTGTGAGCGAAGGGGAACGGCAGGGGGCACAATCGGTTGCCGCGCGGGCATTGTCGTCCGCGCGGCGCGAGATTCGGATGCGGCAATGCCCCACGCCGCCGCATTCATTTCGGTCAAGGCGATGGACGGCGCGAACGCACGCGAGTTCTCCTTCGGGTCATCGCTACAGATCGTCGGGCGACGAAAGTCGCTTCATGTCTGCAACGCCCCGAAAGCTGACGCAAAGTTAGGGCCTGGCAGCCTGTCACGAAGGCTCATGGCGATAATCGCCGTGAGCCCCCAGTTCGGACATTTCGCACGAAGACGAATTGGTGGGACAATTTCAAAAAAAGCCTAAACAATTCTATGGGCTATTTACTGTCCCACTGCCGCTCTAAGCATCCGATATCCTTGATGTTTCCTACTCCCGTAGGGAGCGCCAGGATAAGCACTTAGCCGCCCACCTGAAAATCGTGTCCAACGAATGTTGAAAATGTAGTCCGGGCCGCCCTTTGGGCGGGCTTTTCCTACCATTTTTTTCGAGATCACGAATTGACAGCTTGGCGAGGGCATGTCGCGGCGAAGCGAAAGGATTGGCCACCGTCACCCCGGCCCAGGTGAATCCAGGTCCTCGGACAAAAGCAAACGGCACCGCCTTGTGCGGCAACCGAAAGGGTGACCACATCCCATATGCCCAATTGGTGATCCATCGCGAGATCGGCCGCCGTCGGCATGGCTTCCGAGGAAGCCTCGACAACGGAAAACGTATCGCGCCAACTCAGCAAAGCATCGCGGACTTCGCTGCGCGACTTTCCTGCCTTGCGAACGAGGACATTGAAGAACTCGCCGAGAACAGTGGATCGGGACGACGCCTGCGCCTTGGGGAAGTTCGCGAATGAGGGCCAAAGCGGCGTCACGCCGCTCAGCCCCATTGATACCTTCCGCATAGGCGAGGACGTTCGTGTCGAGGGCGACCCTCACCTTCGTCCTCATAAAGTTCATCGTGGGTCCATCGTCCTGCTTGGATGACGGGTTGCTTTTCCAGGTGTGCTAGCAACGTCTCCCGCGCGCTCGCCGCCACATGCTCGTGCTTGCCGGCGAGGATGAGCCGGGCAACGCGTTTTCCACGGCTAGTCACGACATAGCTGCGCCCTTCGCGCAGGCCCCGTAAAAGAAGGGACAACCTGCGGTTGGCTCCATCGCGTACGTGGCGAAACGCCCACTGGCCGCCTGGAGGAGATCCGGCGTCATCTGCAGATACCGCTGGGTCGAACGAATATTGACGTGACCAAGGTAGGTAGCGAGTTGGGGAAGCAATCGCTGCACGTCTTGACCGGAGCGATACCATGCGATCACCCGGTGCACTGCCGCCGTGTGCCTGCTATGTCTTGATCGACATAGGAGACACTATCTATCCTGCCGGACTATGTCGCGTAGTGTGACAGGACTCTGCGATTTTAGCCGTAAATTGCAGGTTGCTCGGATTAGGGTGCCGCCCGAACACGCGACATAGTTTTCCAGGGTACCACTCATTCAAACCTGCGGGCGCCCTGCGTGATCGCAGGCCCCGGCAGAATTTCCAGCGATCCTTCAGTGCCATCTACACTCGCGACCGAGCAAATCCAGCAACGATCTGAATCCTTGATAGTAGCGGAAAACAGTCCACA
>JASHYD010000069.1 GCA_030043175.1 Xanthobacteraceae bacterium
AATCTCGATCATAGAGCCTATCCGGTTTTGAGATTCGGCGTGGTGATGGCCTGAGCGGTAAAGTCGGTCCTAATGCTAAATGATCTCGGCACGTCCGTGGCCCGCGCTGATCCCCTAGGCCCCGGACAGCCGACGCCGATAGCGACGTTCCTGCGCCGCAGGTTTTCCAGTAATCTCACCAAGTCCAATTCGTTTGAGCTCAGCCACGATCCGATCGAGCCGCCTGCCGGCGAGTTTACTCCGGCTCAGCGCCGCACCGAGGTAGGTCCAGTAAAGCAGTTGCGCGCGCGTTGCAGCCAGCGGCGGCATGATGCCGGCTACCGCGAGCATCTGCTCTATGTACGCCTTGCGTCGGCGATCTATGTCGCTCAGGACTCGCGCGGCCTGCGCGTTCTGCTCGGCCCAGCCCCGCATGCGGACTTCCAGCAGGCCGCTGTGCCCGAAAGCGCCGCGCAACAGGACATCAAGGCGCTGCTCGCGCGAGTCATACTGTTCGAGATCAGCGATTATCGCTTCCGTCGCTGTCTGTCTCCAATGCTCGATCACCTGGGCATGGAAGGCATCGAGCTCGCTGAAGTGCCAATAGAAGCTACCGCGCGAGACGCCAAGCTTGCGCGCAAGGACATCCGCCTTCAGAGCTTGGAACCCTTCGCGTGCCAGCGTTTTTAGAGCTAAATCAATCCAGTCCTGTGCCGTCAGCCGTTTGGTCATCGAGCTCACCATACAGTACTGTATTGACCTTCGCAATCGGAGCGATAGAGTGTCACCATACACTTCTGTATGGAGGTGACGGATGCGAGATCTGATGCTTCAGGCCGCGGGGGTGCTGGCCATTCTTGTCGCAATCGTACACGGAGCAATTGGGAAGCTGCGTGTTTTCGCCAAATCGCATATCGAGCCGCGCGGCACACAGAGGCTGTTGCGGATGGTCTGGCAAGCCAGCGTCATCGACTGGATCGGCATTGGTGTCTTGCTGGTCGCTGCACCCGCGCTCGGCTCGCAGAGCGCGCGCCGATGGATCATTGCGGTAGCTGTCGTCGTGTATGGGTATGCAGCCATCGGGAACGCCGTGGTCACGCGTGGCTGGCACGTTGGCTGGTGTCTGATGGGTATCGTTATCGCGCTGGCGGTATTGGGGCTCTAGCGAGGCGCGTGACCGCGGCTGCGAACTTGAGGTTTGGTCATCCGCGTGGTTTTCTTGGCACCGCGACTCGTCTTCCTGCGACATTCAGCGCGAAAGCGGGAGTGGCAAACCTGCCTGCGCCAGCAAGCGCATATCCGATGCAGCCGGGAGCTCGTTACGCGATCATCTTGTCGACGCGGGCCGGCAGCATTGGTGGCACATCGAGAACCCTTGCGGTTTGCAGATGGACCGGTTTCGGTGCAGCGAACGGGGTGCAGCGAGCGGGGTGTAGCGAACGGAACGGGCTCGTCCGGTTCGGTCAATCGCCGCGGCGAACCGGCGGGTAAAGCAAGATCAGCGATTCGCTCGCGGTGCGCGCCCGCGACTCGATTTCGCCGGCGGTCGGCGCATCGCGTACCCGCAATAGCAGTTGGATCAGCAACGTACTCCCGAGAGTTGCCAGGAAGTGGGTTGCCATGGCGGCCGGGTTGCCGGCACCGACAAGCCCGTGCTCCTGCGCCTTGGCGAGCCACGCGCCCAACGCAAGATGATTGGCTTCGCGGCCGGCCTTGTCGAGTGTGCGTGCAATGTCGGGCGCCCGAGTCGATTCGGCGATCGCAAGCCGGTAGACCGCCAGAACATCGGGGTCGGATAGGCCGTGTAGGATCGATTTGCCGAATTGAACGAGCGTCGCTTCGAGCGCTTCGCGGCTATCCGGGCCCTGCGACGCCAAATTCAGGGGATGGCGCATTCGACCGGCACGTTCGGTGATACAGGCGGCCAGCATGGCCTGCTTGCTATCGAACAGCGCATAGAGGTCGCGCTTTGAGACCTGGGCCCGTGTTGCGATCTCGAGCGTGCTCGCGCCGGCAAAACCGTGCTCGCGGAATACCGCGAACGCCCCCTGCAGCAGCCGCTCGCGCAGCGAAACGTCGCCGGGCGGGGGTCGTACCCGGCGCCCTCGGCGCCCCCGGATCACGGCCTGTTTACCTTTCATTGGTGCCGGTCCCCTTGCAATGGTACCCACCGGTACCTTATAACAAGCTCAATGGTACCGATAGGTACCATCATCCGTGATTTGTCGCAAGCCGCCCCCGTACAAAGGATCGATCCGATGATAGCGATACTGTCCGCCCTGACGCTGCTCGCCGCCACCTGGCTGCGCAAGCGCATTGCAAAATCCGCGCAGCTTGCACACAAGGGCCCCGTGTCATGACCCCATACTGGGCCTTCGTTCCAGTCGGTCGCGTCGCCCTGCACCGGATCGGCTTCTACGTCGGCGTCCGCGGTCTGTCGGGCGATAAGCCAGGCAACGCCTTAGAAAAAACGCCGCTCAGGCCACTGTGCGCCGGTCATGCGATATGCAATTTCGCGGAGGAGGCCCCGCCCATGGAACCGGATGGGAAGTGATCGAGTTGGCCCCAACCGACTGAAAATGGATCTCGGAGGAGACGACATGAAGCGATTGGAAAATGCCGACCCGTAGGCCTGAGCTCCATGTCGGTACCTCGTTGCGCGACTGGTTCGGCCCAGTCAAAAGGTGTCTGCAATGGCTTGAGGTTGGCTCTCAGGGACAGGCCGGCAGAGGCGGATAGCCGGTGGCCCTTCATGGTGGTGGAGGTCCCGGTTCCGCAGGGGAAACAATAGCCAAGACCCCATGGAAGACGCGGCGATGCGAGGCAGCAATATGGCGAGGGCAGCAATAAAGCGAGCGCCTCTTTGGAACCCGCCACGCGATTCCCGCCGTCACGACCCCGATCGAGAGCATGACGATCGGGTCCAGCCGTGCCGCCCCATATCTCGCACGCCCTCCGCGAAAGCAAGGTCCAGATTCCACATGACCCCCACCACAGCGAACAAAGCCAGGCCCCAATCCATTGATCTGTGTTCACGACAACGCGCCCGGGCAGCATCGAATTTCAAATGCCCCGACGACAGATCCTAACCTCTTGATCTCCAGCGAGAGAATCTCAACATCAACGACCAGAACAGCCCCGATTGCCGGCTGGAGGCCAGGCGATAGCATCCGCCACCCGGTCGGACGGAGATATCAATGAGCGCTGTCGAGAGGGACACAATTATCAAGCTCGTGACCGGTAAGGAGCAGGAGATCCTGCCGGAATGGGTACATCTACTGAAAAAAGCGGGTATCCTTGAAACGGGGCGGCTCAACGCGTCCGAATTGACTGTCGAGTGCCGCGACTTTCTTGGCCTGTTCCGCGATGCCGCGGCAGGAGGGGGCGTCGATGTCGCCAGTCCGGCCTACACGCAAGTGCGCGATTTTCTTGGCAGTCTTTCGCGCTCGCGCGCCGTGCAAGGGTTTTCACCCAGAGAGACCGCGATATTTGTATTTTCGCTGAAGGAGCCTCTGTTCAACGCACTAAACCGTGACAAGGCTCTGTCGCCAGCTGTCGTCGCTCAAACGACTTGGGCAATTACGCTGCTTCTCGACGAACTCGGACTTTACACCAGTGAAGTCTATCAGCAGAGCCGCGACGACGTGATTCTTCGTCAGCAACGCGAGATCGCAGAGCTTTCAACGCCGGTGGTCAGGCTGTGGGAAGGAGTGCTTGCTCTTCCGATCATCGGCACGCTTGACAGTCAACGCACGCAGGTGGTGATGGAAAATCTCCTTCAGTCCATCGTTGATGAGGGCGCAGCGATTGCCATCATCGATATTACCGGCGTTCCCACTGTCGACACGTTGACCGCGCAGCACCTGCTGAAAACCGTCGCGGCGGCGCGGCTGATGGGCGCGGACTGTATCATTAGCGGCATACGGCCGCAGATCGCTCAAACAATCGTCCATCTCGGAGTTGAGCTTGATGTCCTCTCAAAGGCGACGCTGGCAGATGCTTTCGCCATCGCCTTGCGGCGTACGGGGCGGGTAGTGATAAAGACCAAGGGTGCGAACCAGGAGAAGAAGCAGACCCCGATTGAAAAGGATGAGTGACGTGGATCGTATCCCGATTCTGAAACTGGGAAACGCTCTGCTCGTCACTATTCAGGTGGATATGCATGACCGCCTCGCCACCGCGCTGGAGGAGGATTTAACGAGCAAGATCGTGGCTCTCGGCGCGAAAGGCGTTTTGATTGATATCTCGGCGCTAGAGATCGTCGACAGCTTCATGGGGCGCATGCTCGACAATATTGCTGCAGTATCGCGTATTCTCGATGCTGAAACGGTCGTGGTCGGCATGCGGCCAGCCGTCGCAATTACCCTCGTTGAACTCGGCCTGTCACTATCCGGAGTACGCACTGCACTTAACGTCGACCGCGGCATGGAGCTTATCCAGTGCCGGACGGCCCTGGAGCAAGTTGATGCCGACGACGACGAGGACTGAACGCCTCGCCATCCGATCTTCGGAAGACGTCGTGAAGGTTCGCCAGCAGACCCGCGGATTCGCCATCGCGGCGGGGTTGAGTCTGGTCGACCAGACGAAGATCATAACTGCAGCGAGCGAGCTTGCGCGCAACACGCTAGATTATGGCGGGGGCGGCGAAGTCTGTATGGAGGTGATTGAACATGGTGGCCGGTTTGGTGTTCGGCTGGCCTTCCAAGATCGAGGTCCAGGCATTCCTGACATTGAGGCCGCACTGAAGGACGGTTTCACAACGGGATCTGGCTTGGGCCTCGGGCTCGGGGGCGCGCGGCGGCTTACAAACGAATTTTGCATCGAGTCGACCCCTGGAGCCGGCACCAGGATTACCATCGCGCGTTGGAAATCGTGATGATCTCGGTCCTGGTCAACGACGAAAGTCAGGTTGCCGAGGCGCGACGAGACGTCACCGCCATTGCAAGACAGCACGGTTTCAATGAGGTTGACGTGGGACGAGCCGCGCTGGTTGCGACCGAGCTTGCCACCAACGTGGTCAAGCATGCCCGTGGTGGCGAAATCCTTGTTGGCCCTAATGATGGAGCTGGTAAAAACGGCATCCAGGTCCTCGCCCTCGATAAGGGGCGTGGCATGGCCAACGTGCGGGCCTGTCTGGCGGACGGGTATTCCAGTGCAGGCACTGCAGGGCATGGCCTCGGCGCAGTGATTCGACAGTCAACCTTCGTCGACGTCGCCTCTTGGCCGGAGATTGGCACCGCCGTCCTGGCCAGAATTGAAGCTGGTAAAACGCGGGCGGCGCGCGAAACGTCTCATTCGGAGTTCGGTGCAGTCTCGATTGCAAAATCGGGGGAGGAGGTCTGCGGTGATGCCTGGGCAATTGACCAGAGCGGACCGACGACGACGCTATTTGTCGCAGACGGGCTCGGGCATGGGCCGAACGCCGCTGAAGCAGCTGTCGAAGCTGTCCGCTTGTTCCACCACTTTCGAGGCCATCAGGTGTCGACGCTTCTCGAATACATCAATGGAGGCTTGCGAGCGACCCGTGGTGCGGCCGTTTCGATAGCCAGATACGACTCCCTTTTGGGACAGGTCACTTTCGGGGGGCTCGGGAATGTCGCCGGCGTACTTGCCTCCAAGAATGAACTGCGGCGCATGGTGACCATGCCAGGGACGGTCGGATATAACGTCCGGAAAATTCAGTCCTTCCAATACCTTTTCGAAAACGGGCTTGTGATATTATATTCCGATGGTCTTAGCAGCAGCTGGACGCTCGACCGCTACCCGAAACTAGACGAGGCGGAGCCGACGCTGATTGCTGGCGTGCTGTACCGCGATTTTGGCCGCCGTCGAGACGACGCCACCGTCCTCGTCGGTAGATTCCTCCCGTGTGATGTGTTGGCGTAACCATGCCGTTGCCGATCGCGACCATGCCAATTGAGAGCGAGAGCGACGTCGTTGCCGTGCGACAACGGGCGCGGCGCATTGCGGAGCTGCTTGGCTTCGAACGCCAGGATCAGACACGAATCGCGACAGCAGTATCCGAGATTGCACGCAACGCCTTCCTCTATGCGGGCAGGGGCCGCGTGGAGTTCTTGGCTGAGGAGAGGGAATCGCCACAGCTGTTTCGGATTCGGATCCGCGACTGGGGCAAGGGGATCGCAAATTTACAAGCCATCCTGGACGGTCAATACCGCTCGCAAAGCGGCATGGGGCTCGGCCTTGTCGGCGCACGCCGGCTCATGGACCAATTCAATATTGACTCCAAACCGGGCGAAGGGACAGTTGTTGAGCTCGCCCAACATCTTCCGACGCGGAGAGATCGGATTACCCAGTCCAAGCTTTCTGACATCGCCGCCAATCTCAGGCGCGAGGAAGCCATCGATCCGCTCGCCGCCCTCCGCGAGCAAAATCGTGAATTGATGCAAAGCCTGGAGGAGATCCGCCGACGCGACGAGGAAAGCAAGCAACTCAATCTCGAACTCGGCGATACCAATCGCGGTGTCGTGGCGCTTTATGCCGAACTCGATGAACGCGCCGAGCAATTGCGCAAGGCGGGCGAGCTTAAGACGCGCTTCCTGTCGAATATGAGTCACGAATTTCGCACGCCGCTCAACTCGATCCTGGCCTTGTCTCGATTGTTGCTCGACCGCATCGACGGTGAGCTTACGCCGGAACAGGAGCGGCAAGTCGGCTACATTCGACGCTCCGCCGAGAGCCTGCTTGAACTTGTCAACGATCTTCTCGATTTGGCAAAGGTAGAGGCTGGCAAGGTCGAAGTGAAAGCCACGTCTTTCACGGTTTCAAATCTGTTCGGTGCGTTGCGCGGGGCGCTTCGTCCGCTGCAGGTCAGTCCCTCCGTTGAACTGATATTCGATAGAGCCGACGACCTGCCTGAACTCCTGACAGACGAGGCCAAGGTTGCGCAAATCCTCCGAAACCTCATTTCCAATGCGCTAAAGTTCACTGAGGAGGGTGAAGTGAGGGTGCGGGCTGAGTACGACGGCGAATCCAAACTTGCTACCTTTTCGGTCCGTGACACCGGCATTGGAATTGGCCCGGACGACCAAACGCGAATCTTCGAGGAGTTTTCGCAGATCGACACGCGGCTGCAAAAGAAGACCAAGGGCACCGGCCTCGGCCTGCCACTGTCGCGGTCACTCGCCGAGCTCATCGGTGGAACGATCCGCGTTGAAAGCGTCCTCGGTCAGGGTTCGGTCTTCACTCTGGCCATTCCAGCCAGGCTTGGAGGCGCGGCGGCTCCTGCGGTGCAGTTGTCCAAGAAGCGCGTCCTGGTGATCGACGATGACGACACTTTCCGGTACATCCTGCGGCAGATTATCGGCAACGAGCCGCGCTACGAGGTGCTGGAAGCCAGCAGGGGCGACGACGGATTGCGGTTGGCCAAGGACGAACGGCCCGACGTGATCGTTCTCGACCTGCAGATGCCAAACATTGACGGATTCACAGTGTTGCAGCAGCTCAACGCCGATCAGCGGACCAGCATCATTCCGGTCGTCGTTGCGACATCGCTAGCGGTGAATGCCGAGTTGAAGGCGCGGCTACCGGTTGGCACGCGGCTGATCTCGAAAAACCTGATCTCGCGCGAGAACGTCTCTCTGTTCCTGCGCGATGCAGTTGACGCACAGGTCTCCCCATGAACACGACCACGCAGGTCACCATCCTCAATGTCGATGACCAGGATGCGCCGCGCTATGTCAAAACACGCGACTTGCAGCAAGCCGGCTTTGCGGTCCTTGAGGCGAGCGGTGGCGTCGAGTCGATGCGTTTGTTTGAACAACACAAGCCGCCGGTCATTCTTCTCGATGTGCATCTTCCGGATATAATCGGCTACGAAGTATGCCGGCAAATCAAGCGAAAGTCGCCGGGTACCATGGTGCTCATGACCTCAGCAACCTTTACGGCCGCTGAGGATCGCATTTTGGCGCTTGATTCCGGTGCGGATACCTTTCTCGTTCAGCCCGCAGAACCGCTTGAGCTTGTCGCCGCCATCAAAGCTCTCTTGCGCATTCGTCAGACCGAGGAAGAGCTGCGAAGGTTAAACGAAACCTTGGAACAGTGCGTGCGGGATCGCGTTGCCGACCTCGCGGAGGCCAACGAGAAGCTCAAGAGGGAGATCGCGCAGCGCGAAGAGACGGAAGCTGTTCTGGTTCAGGCTGAAAAGATGCAGGCAGTGGGACAGCTCACGGGTGGCTTAGCGCATGATTTCAACAACCTGCTGCAAGCAATTCTCGGAAGTGTCGATTACATTCGCCGGCATAGCGCTGATGCGCGGATCCAGCAACGGGCCGATAATGCCCTGACCGCTACACGGCGCGGTGCGAAACTTACGTCTCAGTTACTTACGTTTTCCCGCACGCAAAAGCTCACAACTGTTCCGGTGGATGTGAATGCACTCATCGTCGGCATGCATGAGTTGCTTAATCAGTCGCTCGCCGCAAATATTACGGTTAGCACCGAATTGGATCCCGAGCTTCCGCTCGCCATGGCAGACGCAAACCAGCTCGAGCTTGCCATCCTCAATCTGTCGATCAACGGAAGGGATGCGATGCCCGATGGCGGCACGTTGGCAATCGCGACCGCGATTGCACCCGACAATCCGAACGCCGTTGCAATAGCAGTATCCGATACGGGTTGTGGCATGCCGCGAGAAGTCGCGGAGCGTGCTTTCGATCCCTTTTTCACCACGAAACCGGCTGGCAAGTGGACCGGGCTCGGTCTGTCGCAAGTTTACGGCATTGCCAAGCAATGCGGTGGCGACGTTACGCTCAACAGTGAAAGCGGAAGGGGCACGATCGTGACCATGTGCCTGCCCCGCGCCAATACGGACGTTGTTTCAATTTCGCAGACGCGGCTCGCCAGCGTTCATACCGGGCAATCGGAGAAACTCCTCGTTGTCGATGATGACGCTGATGTGAGAGAGTTCATTACCACGTTCTTGTCGGACCTCGGCTATGAGGTGAGTGAAGCAGCAGGTGGCGAGGATGCGTTGAGTGTTCTCGCAGACTTCAAACCGGACATGATCATTGTCGACTTTGCGATGCAAGGGATGAGCGGCGCCGAAACCGGGCTCGTGGCTGGGAAGCGATGTCCTGGTATTCCGGTCTTGTTCATCAGTGGCTTTGCTGATTCCGACGAGCTCAGAAACGCAGTCGGCACGGCGCCGTTGTTGCACAAACCGTTCCAGCCCGCCGAGCTTGCCACCGCCGTGCGGTCAAATCTGGATGCACGGTCCGCACCGGCGCGGCAACTCTCAACGGGGGGGCTGCCAGGTTGAAGCGTCGCCAGGCGCCAGAAAGGTCTGGCGAGAAGGTCTGGCGAGGCAAGAACCGAAGAATATTTGCCCTATCTTTGCTTAGGCTTACTCAAGCGCCGCACCCAGCGCTTTGTTAAGCATCCGTTCCAGACCTGCCGCATTGTAAGGCTTTTCCAATACCAAGCCCGATGCTGCTGTTTTGCCGTACCCGGTGATGAAAACGATGGGAGTTCCGCGAGCTCTTATTGCTTCCGCTGCGAGGTCTCCTTTAAGGTCCTACATGGCTTCGAGCATTTCAGCCAAGTGATGCTCAACCGGCGGACCGACAATCCAGGGAGGTGCTCTACCGCGAAAGGCTCGCTGACTTTACAGCATTGGCTCTCGCAATAAGCCACGTTCGCGACGTAGTTTCGTGTTGAGCGATCACGCCTGGCGTGTCGAGAAAGCGTGTTGTCCCCCAGCGTAGAGTGAGGGCTAGAGCGGACCGCCATCGAAGGTTGTTGCTGTGTCGTAAAGTTTGCATTACTTGCTCGGCCCGACTTTCACCAATTTGCATTTTATCGCCAGATCGGCCCACAATGTCTCTGGATTAGGCAGCTCGGCGTGTTTCGTGTACGTGCGTGATCCGGGCCGCTCTTTCTTGATCGCGTGGGTTTGCGCGGTTATTGAAAGGTGCCACATGCAATGACTGAATTTGTACCTCACCGACGCCACGGTGGAGGTTACCGGTTATGAAGGCATCGAGACTCAAGCACGGGGCACCGCCACACGTCAGCGGCGTGACGCAGCCACCGAACTGCGCGGTCCGCTCCCGAACGCCGACGCCGGCTAACACGATCTTGGTGATCGACTGCGAACAGCAGTCGAGGCGTTTCGTCAGCGTAGGTCTGAAATTTTACGGCTATTTTGTTTGCCAAGCTGAAAATGGTTCTGCCGGACTGAATGCCATCGCCCACATTCGGCCCGACCTGGTCATTCTCGACCCTGACTTGCTTGACATGAGTGGAATCGGAGTGCTCGAGACCATACGCTCATGGTCAAACGTCCCCGTCATTGTGCTGTCGATCCAGACCGAAGAGGATCACAAGGTGCATTTCTTGCGGAGCGGCGCCGACGATTACGTGATTAAGCCATACGGGATTGCCGAACTGGCCGCGCGCTGTGAAGTGGCCCTGCGTCGTTATCACAAGGCCGTTGACAAGGACCCGGTGGTGCGGACTGGGCCGCTCACGATCGATCTCGTGTCGCGGGCGGTGACGCTCGACAGTCGATACGTCACGTTGACGCGTCAGGAATATCGTTTGTTGCATCTGCTCGCTTCGCATCTTGGATTGGTGATCACCCACAACCAGCTTATTAAGGACATTTGGGGTGACGCCTCGCCTGAGAATGTGCAGTATCTGCGGAGTCTGGTGCGAAAGCTGCGCCAGAAGATCGAGGCCGATCCAAGCCAACCAAAGCTGCTGATGTCGGAATCGGGGATCGGCTATCGCCTGGAGCGCCGCGGGGTTGCCTATCACTGAAAGTCTTTGGGAAGAACGTCATGCCATGACTCCTGACGTTTTCACCGACTCGCGTTATGTCATCCGGGAACTGTTGAGAGTTTTCGCAAGATCGCTCAGACTTTCGGTGTGGCGAAAGCATTCGCAACGAGAATGCAAGCTGCTTTTCGCCCGGCATGCTCGAGAGCGTCCGAAGGTTCTGCGCGCCAGTCCGACGGCCGTCCCTTAGGAAACAAGCGGCCCGATCTTCTGCGGGATTGAGCACACCGAGAAGTCGGACCTATACACGGTTCGGATTTTTCGTGAGCGACCGCGCGCACCCCCAAAATGAGCAAGAAGGGTAGCCAGACCAAATTGCGAGCGCCGCCGCTGGTGCGTCCTGTGGCCATCTGCCAAATCAGGCTTCTGCGCCTCCTGCGCGCAAAATCACTCTATCATCTCGCCTGCAATGTTTCGCTCGCCCCCAACGCTGTTTAGGTGCTCAACTTCCGCGTCGGAATGGGACCGCACGATTATGTGATTCTGCTGACCCTGCCGTATCCGACGAGAGCACTATGATCCGTCGGTGCAGTGGTACTCATCGGCGAAGACGGAGCATGGGGCGTAGCCACAATGACGGGACCAACAATGATGAGCAATATCGCTGCCATCGGCCAGGGCTGACGGGCAATACTCTTTGGATCGAAAAGCATGCCAACAGCACAGCGGTCGTGTCCCGCAACGGTTCTTCGGCTGCACGCTGGCAGCGACGCTAAGGATCATCCCGGCGAAAAAGGCATCAAGCGCGAGCGAAACGCCAAACAGTTTTGGCCACTCCGAAACGCGACGATGAGAGCAATCGCAAAGACGGCTTGGCGTGCCCGCAGGGACGTGGCGGATTGGCACAATGCATGCAACGCTTTCTTCAATATCCGCAAAGAAGGAACGCAGCGGGGCCGGAACGGGCAATTTGATATAGTTTCGGCTGAGATCAGGCGACGGGGGCCCGCTATCGAATCGAGGCAGTTTTATGCAGCCGACCATCGTTCAAGCCTTTCTCACAGCAACGTGGGCGTTACTGATCGCCGCGAATGCATTAGCGCGGGACGGCAACGAATCGCAGGATCCTCGGATCAGAGAATGGTTCGAAAACCTCAAGCAGCCAGACCATCCCCGGGTGTCGTGCTGCGGCGAAGCAGATGCCTACGAGGCCGATAACTTTGAGGTCGATGGCGACCACTACGTCGCCATCATCACCGGTCATCGCGCCGTCACGGCCATTCCGCTGGGGAGCCGCATCCCAGTACCTAGGCAAAAAATGAAGTTCGATGCCGGCAATCCGACCGGTCATGGCATTATCTTCATCGACTCGCAGCGACGCGTGCTTTGCTACGTCACGCCCGCGGCGGGCTAGGTGTTTTCGAGCAACTTCCTGTGCTGCGCCGCAAACCTGACGATTGGGCAGATGCTTGCTCGCCAATAACATGGGCTCGATCATGGATTCGAGAATCCTCGCTGGCGGCGCGACACTTGCCTTCGTCGTTGTCATTGCATCCGCCGGGCTGGCTTCTGCCAGAATTGGGGCTGTTTTGGCGGCTGCTGTCCGGATTACGCTTACCCGGCAGGTTACGCCTACGCGCCTGAGCCGCTTTACGGCTAGTACCACGCGTATGATTGGATACCTTGGAATTATCGGGGAGGTCCTCATCCTCGCTAATGGCCTGACGGCACGTCCCGTGACATCGGCGGGCCCTAGGTGCTCGGGCCGTGGCCGGCCGGGATCCGCAACATGGTTGGGCCTCTCCCTGGAGTGCGTAACAGCGCGGGGAGGTCGGGCCCACGCTCGGCCGTGGTGAGCGTAGGGGAGTCGACCGGGCGCTATAGCTTTTCTTGCAAAAGCGGCCGCACCCGCGACCGCTGCAGGGCGATCAGCGCGGCGGCACCCCTTGAGCTTGGCGCAGCGAGCGACTACAGAAACGAGCGCCTCGACCTTCCAGGATGGGCGTCGCGCATCGATTGGAAACGGTGGTCGCCATCGATTGGAATCACTGGTCGTCTTCAATCGGAATAGGTGGTCGCCATCACTCGGTGGGCCCAATCAGGCCGAGTAGTACATCTCGAACTCGACCGGATGCGGGGTGTGCTCGAAGCGGATCACTTCTGACAGCTTGAGGTCGATGTAGCTGTCGATGAAATCGTCGTCGAAAACGCCGCCGGCCTTGAGGAAGGCGCGGTCGGCGTCGAGGCAGCCCAGCGCCTCGCGCAACGAGCCGCAGACGGTCGGGATCTGTTTGAGTTCCGCCGGCGGCAGATCGTAGAGGTCCTTATCGATCGCGGGGCCCGGATCGAGCTTGTTCTTGATAC
>JASHYD010000733.1 GCA_030043175.1 Xanthobacteraceae bacterium
GGCACCGAGTGGCTGCAGATCGGGCGCGGCTATCACGGCGACGTGCCAGACTCATACGGCGGCAGGCGCGGCAAGAACTCGACCAGCGAGATCTACATTCGTAACATGTTCGACGCCTGGCTCGGCTTGATGGCAAACGGCCGAGGCCCTTCGGAGAAGGCTGCCGCATGACGCCCGACACGCGGTCGCGGCGGACGTCTGCGGTCACCGCTGATGATCCGCTCGATGTGCGCCAGTGCGAGGATTTTCTCGTCCACGAGGCGCGCCTCCTCGACGAGGCGCGGTTCGACGAATGGCTCGCGCTATTCACCGAGGACGCCAGCTACTGGGTCCCGAGCGAGCCGGATCAAGCCAGTCCGCACGACACTGTTTCGTTGATGTACGACGACCGGCGGCTGCTCGAGACGCGCGTCCGCCGCTTGGCAAGCCCGCGGATCTATTCGCAGGAGCCGCGCTCGCGCACGAGCCGGATCGTGAGCAATGTCAGCCTGGCGGATGCCGACGCGCAGGGCGGCTCTCTGGTGCGCTCGAAGTTCGTCCTTATCGAGTATCGCCGCGAGCAGCAGAGGCTGTTTGGAGGCACATATTTCCATCGCCTGGTGATACGCGACGGCGCCGTTCGCATTACCATGAAACGGGCCGACCTCGTGAACTGCGATGCCCCGATGGAGGGCCTCGTCATTCCCTTCTAGGCGGTTACTCCGTTCTAAACGTCAATCGGCAATCGGCCCGTATGCCAGCTCGTGCCGCACGCTGCGGCGAGAGAGCCAGATTCAATGTTAACGTAACGTGCCTCTAGCGAATTGGCTGAGATGGCTCAGCCCGAGGGAGCACGGCGCAAGCCTCGATCTCGACCTTCGCCTGGTCCTCCATCAGCCCTGTCACCTGCACCACTGTCATCGCCGGGAAGTGCCTGCCCATCACGCTGCGATAAGCCTCGCCGACCTCGGCCAATCTCGACAGATATTCGTTTTTGTCAGTGATGTACCAGGTGAGCCGGGTGACGTGGGCCGGTGCGCCGCCGGCCTCCTGGATGACTGCGACCACGTTCTCGAGGGCTCGGCGCACCTGGGCGACGAAGTCCTCGCTGTCAAATTTCTGGGCGGCGTTCCAGCCGATCTGACCGGCGACAAAAACCGTCCGCCCTTCGGCAACGACGCCATTTGCATAACCCTTGGCGCGTTTCCAATGCGGCGGATGCAGAAATTCAGGTGATGCATCCCGTTCGATCATTCGCGTAGCTCCGCGCCGCTCGCGGCTCCTGGCCGCAACCGGAATCGCTGGATTTTCCCGGTCTGGGTCTTGGGAAGCGCGTCGGTGAACTTGACCGACCGCGGATACTTGTAGGGCGCTATGACTGCCTTCACGTGCTCTTGCAGTTTGCGCACCATCTGCGCGTCGCCAACGACGCCGCTTTGCAGCACGACGTGCGCCTCCACGATCTGGCCCCGCGTCTCGTCCGGGATCCCGATCACCAGGCATTCCTTGACGTCGGCGTGGGACAAGAGCGCGGCCTCCACCTCGGGTCCAGCGATGTTGTAACCGGAAGAGATGATCATGTCGTCGCTGCGGGCAACGAAATGGAAATGGCCGCCAGCGTCCTGAATAAAAGAATCTCCAGTCAGGTTCCAGCCGTCGCGCACATACGTCTTCTGCCGCGCATCCGAAAGATAACGACACCCCGTTGGGCCGCGGACCGCAAGTCGACCAACTTCTCCGCGTGGCCTTTCTCTCATGTCGCTGTCGACGACGATGGCCTGGTAGCTGTCGACCGGCCGGCCGGTGCACGCGGGTGCGCAGTCCCCGATTCGGTTGGAGATGAAGATGTGCAACAGCTCCGTGGACCCGATGCCGTCAAGAATGGGCTTGCCGGTCTTCTTCACCCAGGCCTCGTAGACCGGCGCCGGCAATGTCTCCCCTGCCGACACGGCGATCCGCAGTGACGACAGATCAGCACCACGGTCCATTGCGGCAATCATCATGCGATAGGTCGTTGGCGCGGTGAAACAGATGGTTGCCTTGTAGGTTTCGATGATCTCGATCATGTTTGCGGGCGATGCATTTTCCAGGAGCGTCGCGGTTGCACCGAACCGCAACGGAAAGATCGCGAGGCCGCCGAGGCCGAAGGTGAAGGCAAGCGGCGGCGAACCTACGAACACGTCGTCGGGTGTGACCTTGAGAACCTTCTTGGCGTAGGTATCGGCGACGATCAGCAGGTCGCGGTGGAAATGCATGGTCGCCTTTGGCTCGCCGGTGGTGCCGGACGTGAAGGCAAGCAGCGCGACATCGTCAGGCCGGCATTTGACCGCCGCAAAGCGCACGGGCTTGTCGAGGGCAAGATGGTCGAGCTCGGCGTCATGGTTGGTGGTGCCGTCGAATCCGATTACTTTCTTGAGAAACCGGTTGCCTTTCGCACAGGCAATCAATTCGTCCATCAGACGTGTATCGCAAAGAGCGAGACCGATTTCAGCCTTGTCGATGATTTTTCCAAGCTCGCCTGCGCGCAGCATCGGCATCGTGTTGACGACGACTGCGCCGGCCTTGGTGGCAGCCAGCCAACACGCCACCATCGCCGGGTTGTTGGCCGAACGGACCAGCACGCGATTTCCTGGCTTGATGCCGTAGTCCGCCACCAGGGCATGGGCGATGCGGTTCGTCCAGTCCGAGAGTTCCTTATAGGTGCGCCTGCGACCGTTGCCAATCAGCGCAACATGGTCGCCGAAACCGCGCTCGACCATGCGGTCGGTCAATTCGACGGCTGCGTTGAGTTCGTGCGGATAGTCGAAGCCATCGAGCAAAAGTTCCGGCCATTGATCAACAGGCGGAAGGTTATCGCGTGCGAAGGTGTCGATATGCGACGTGGGCCCGAGCATGATCAGCCTCCGGTGAGTGCATGTCGTGCGATGATGACTTTCTGAATCTCGGACGCGCCCTCGTAGATACGCAGCGCGCGGATTTCGCGATAAAGTCTTTCGACAATGTGCCCGTGGCGGACGCCGTCGCCGCCATGGATCTGCACGGCCTTGTCGATCACGTCCTGCGCGCGCTCGGTGGCAAACAGCTTCGCCATCGCGGCCTCGCGGGTGGCCCGCTGCGCGCCGGCATCTTTCACCCAGGCGGCGCGGTAGACAAGCAACGCAGCCGCGTCGATATCGAGCGCCATCTCGGCGATCATCGCCTGCACCATCTGCAGGTCGCAGAGCGGTCCGCCGAACAGCTTGCGCTCGCATGCACGTCGCAGCGTCTCGTCCAGCGCCCTGCGCGCAAAGCCGAGCGCCGCCGCCCCGACTGTGGTTCTAAAGACGTCGAGTGTCGCCATGGCGATGCGAAAACCCTCGCCGGGCCTACCAATCATCGTCGCGCCCGGCAGCCGCACACTATCGAACCTGATGCGCGCAAGCGGGTGGGG
>JASHYD010000734.1 GCA_030043175.1 Xanthobacteraceae bacterium
TTTTCAGGATAATGCGGGCGCTGCTGCGCGAACGCCAGCGATTTGAGCGGCGGCGGAATTGCGGTATTGTTGGCAGCGTGCGGCGGTAGGGAGCAATTCATGAGCCGGGGACGCCAATTCCGAGATCTGTTGCGGCGCGACCGCCTGATCATCGCGCCCGGCGCCTATGATTGCATAACGGCGCGGTCAATCGCGCACGCCGATTTCCCGGCAGTCTACATGACCGGCGCCGGGACCGCAGCGACGCTCGGCTATCCTGATTACGGCCTCCTCACCATGTCGGAGATGGCTGACAATGCGGACCGCATCGCCGCGGCGGTTGAACTGCCGGTCATTGCCGACGCTGATACGGGCTACGGCAACGAACTCAATGCGACGCGCACGGTACGCGAATACGAACGCAGGGGCGTCGCCGGCCTTCACATCGAGGATCAAGGTTTCCCGAAAAAGTGCGGGCATCTCGACAATAAGGCAGTCGTATCCCTCGACGAATATCTGGCGAAAATCCGGGCGGCAGTGGCGGCGAAACGCGATCCGGATTTCTTCATCATCGCGCGTACAGACAGCCGCGCCGTGCTCGGCTTTCCGGAAGCCGTCCGCCGCGCCAACGCGGCGCTTGCGGCGGGCGCCGACATGGCTTTCGTCGAGGCGCCCCAGACGCTTGAAGAGGTCGCAGCTGTGCCGCGCCTCGTCAATGGCCCGTGTCTTCTCAACGTGGTTTGGCGCGGCAAGACCCCGGAACTGGCGTTCGATAATGCCGAACGCATGGGTTATCGGCTGGCGATCGTGCCGGGCATGCTGTTCAAAACCGTTATCTCAGCCTGCGACGCGACGCTGTCGGAACTGCGCCGCAGCGGCCGCCACCCGGTTCCGGTGCACAGCATGACGGTGCGCGACGCGTTCCAGCGCGTCGGCGCCGACGAGTGGGATGCGATCAGTGATCGCTTCGGTGTGGTCAAGTCCCCGCCAGCCGCAGCCGAGTAGGTAGCTTCAATGGCCAGGCCGGCAACGTTGTTCGACAAGATCTGGTCGTCTCATGCCATCCTGGTTCGCCCCGATGGCGCTACGCTCCTGCACGTCGACCGCCATTTCGTCCACGACGGCTCGGGCAATGCGTTTCGTATGCTCAAGGAGAAGGGCCTGCCGGTGCGGCGGCCAGACCGGACCTTCGCGACGCCCGATCACTACGTCTCGACGCTGAGCCACGATCTTGCTTCCATCACCGAGTCGCACCGCCGCGGTGTGGTCGAGGAGCTGGAGACGAATGCGAAGGCTGCGGCGCTGACACTGTTCGGGCTTAACGACCGGCGGCAAGGAATCGTGCACGTCGTCGGGCCGGAGCAGGGGCTCAGCCAGCCCGGCATGGTGATCGTGTGCGGCGACAGTCACACCGCGACCCACGGCGCGCTCGGCGCGCTTTCGTTCGGCATCGGCGCCTCCGAGGTCGGTCACGTGCTGGCGACCCAGACCCTGTGGCAGCGCAAGCCGAGGAATATGCAGATTGTGGTCAATGGCACGCTCGCCCCCGGTGTGCATGCCAAGGACGTGATCCTCGCCGTCATCGCGCGAATCGGGGCCGCGGGCGGCGTCGGCCACGTCATCGAATATGCTGGCTCGACCATCCGGGCGATGGGAATAGAAGCCCGGTTGACGATCTGCAACATGTCGATCGAGGCCGGCGCCCGTGCCGGCATGGTGGCGCCCGACGACACCACCTTTTCGTATCTGCACGGCCGGCCCTACGCCCCCAAGGGCGCCGCGTGGGAGGCGGCACTCGCTTATTGGGCCTCGCTGGGTTCCGATCCGGACGCGCAATTCGATTGCGAGACACACCTCGATGCGGCGGACATCGCCCCCATGGTGACCTGGGGGACGAGCCCCGAGGCGGCAGCTTCGATCACCGCGCGGGTTCCCGATCCCGCAAGCGCACCTGATGCGGCGCGGCGCGACAGCATGCAGCGAGCCTTGGCCTATATGGACTTGCGGCCCGGGACACCGCTCACCGAAATCGCCATCGACCGGGTGTTCATCGGCTCGTGTACCAACGGCCGTATCGAGGATCTGCGCGCCGCCGCGAAGGTGCTCGAGGGCCGCCGCGCGGTCGTTCCGGCCTTGGCGGTGCCGGGCTCGGGCCTCGTGAAGGCGCAGGCCGAGACGGAGGGCCTCGATGGCATCTTCAAGCGTGCTGGTTTTGAATGGCGCCAATCAGGCTGCTCGATGTGCGTCGGGATGAATGGCGACCTCGTCGCCCCCGGCGAACGCTGCGCCTCGACGTCCAACCGCAACTTCGTCGGCCGTCAGGGCAAAGGCGCCCGTACCCATTTGATGAGCCCGGCGATGGCCGCGGCCGCCGCCATCACCGGCAAGCTCACCGATGTCCGTCAAATTCCGATGAGTCCGTGATGGAACCTTTTCGTCGCCTTGACGCTGCGGCGGTGCCGCTCGGCGTAGCGAACATCGACACCGACCAGATCATCCCGGCGCGTTTCCTGTGGCGCAAGCGCCGCGACGGCTTCGCACATTTGCTGTTCCACGATCTTCGTTTCAATGATGACGGCGCGCCCAAGCCTGATTTCGTGCTCAACCGGGACGTCTACCGGGACGCCCGCATTCTCGTCGCCGACCGCAATTTCGGCTGTGGGTCGTCGCGCGAGCATGCCGTGTGGGCGCTCTACGATTACGGCATCCGCGCCGTGCTGGCGTCAAGTTTCGGCGACATCTTTTTCAACAACAGCTTCCAGAATGGCTTGTTGCCGGTGGTGTTGCCGGTCGAGCGGGTTGCGGCGCTGCGCGGCGTGCTGGAGCGGTCGCCCGGAAGCGCCCTCGCCATCGATCTCCCACTACAGACGGTGACCGGACCTGACGGTATCACTGACCCGTTTGAAATCGATCCGTTCCGCAGGGAGTGCCTGCTCGCCGGCACGGACGACATTTCGTTTACGCTCGGCTACCGCGACCGCATCGCCGAATTCGAGACTGCCTATGAAGCCAAGCTTCGTTGGCTGTAGAGGGGCAAGAATCGCGGCGCAGGAAGAGGGAGCACGAAATGCGGCGGCGGACCTTCATCAGTCTGGCGGGTGGCGTCCTGGCCTCGTTGCGTGCGCCGCGCATTGCCGGCGCGCAGGCATATCCCACCCGGCCCGTAACCCTCGTCATCCCGTTTCCGCCCGGCGGCGGCAACGATGCGCTGGGGCGCATGGTGGCGGACAAAATGAGCAAATCGCTGGGCCAGCAGATCGTGGTGGAAAATCGCGGCGGTGCCGGCGGCACCATCGCGACGCGGGCGGTCGCCCGCAGCGCGCCCGACGGCTACACCATCCTGCTCGCCTATACCGGAACGCTCGCCATCAACCCGAGCCTCTATACTAATCCGGGATACGATCCGCGCAGGGACTTTGCGGCGATTGGACTGATCGCGGGGCTGCCGAGCGTGCTGGTGGTGCATCCAATGCTGCCAGTCCGCTCGGTTGCGGAATTGATCGCGTTCGCCAAGGCGCGGCCGGGCCGCATCGACTACGCGTTCGTTCCCGGCACCGTGGGGCACATCACCACCGAGCTGTTCGCCAACACCGCCGGAATCGATTTCACGCGCATCCCCTATAAAGGCAACGGCCCCGCCATGACGGATCTCCTCGGCGGCCACGTGGCGATGATGTTTCTTTCGATTCTGCCGGTGCTGGAGCATGTGCGGGCCGGCACGTTAAACGCGCTCGCGGTGACAAGTGCGGCGCGCTCGGAACTGCTCCCCGAGGTGCCGACCATTGCGCAAGCCGGCCTCCCGGGCTTTTCCGCCGTCATTCACTACGGCCTGTTAGCGCCGCTCGGGACCGCGCGTGAGGTCATCGGCGAGTTGAACATCGCCCTCAGAGACGGACTTTCGGCGGACGACGTGCGGGCGCGGCTCGCCGCCGAAGGCGCGGTGCCCCTGGCCGGCACGCCCGCCGACTATGCGGCCGATATCGACGCCGAGGAGACCAGATGGGGCGCGCTGGTGCGCAAGCTCAATCTGAAGGTGGAATGAAAATTGCTGTGGTGGGCGGAGGCGCGGGAGGCGCTGCGGCTGTTGCAGAGCTCGTATCCGCCGGTCATGACGTGAGGTTGTGGACCCGCTCTCAAGAAACGCTTGCCCCTTTTCAGGAACAAGGCGGTGTCGCCTTCGACGGCATAATGGGATGCGGCCTGGTAAGGCCGAGCGTGATGACGTGCGATCTGGCGGAAGCGACAGATGCCGCCGGCCTGGTTCTTTTCTGCGTGCCGACCCAGGCGCACCAGGACGTCGCAGATGCCCTGGCGCGAATCGGATCGGACGTGCCGATCGTGCTCAATCCCGGGCACACAGGCGGTGCGCTGGAAGTTCGACAAACGTTCATCAGCAACGAACGCCGCCCGCCGCCGATCGCCGAGTTTTCCACACTGACCTACGTGGCGCGCAAATACACTCAGGCGCGTGTGACCATCACCGGTAAAGCAAGAGCCGTACGTCTTGCGGCAATGCCCGGTGGTGAAAGGGCGGGGGAATTGGCCAAGCAGCTCTTTCCCGCCGCCAAGCCCGCCTCCGACGTTTTGGCCTGCGATCTTGCCAACGTGAACATGGTTTTGCATATCCCCGGCGCGGTCCTTGGCGCGGCCTGGGTGGAAGCGACCGGCGGCGAGTTCACGTTCTATGTCCAAGCCATGACGGGAGGCGTGGCGCGTGTGATGCGCGCATTGGATGACGAGCGACGGTCCGTCGGCCGTGTCTTTAATCACGAATTGCCCGCGTTAACGGCGGAAATGCAGGCCATCGGCACGGTAGAGGAATCGACGACTGACATCGATGATTTTGTTTCAGCGATTTCCTCCGGGGAGGCCAACCGGCGCATCAAGGCTCCGAATTCCCTGCAACACCGCTATTATCGGGAAGACTTCTGCTATGGGCTCTTGCCTTTCACCGTTCTCGCCAGGATAGGCGGCATCGACGTTCCGGTCGCAAAGTCGCTGCTGCAGATTGGTCAAGTGCTGCTCGGCTTCGATCTTGCGTCCGCGGGTCGGACCGCCGAACGGATGGGCATCGCGGACTTGGATCGCGGCGGTCTGTTGAGACTTGTTGGAGCACAATGTAATGACGACTGAAGCGCCGGTGGTTGACTGGAAGAGCTTGCGCATCGGGATGCTCGGCGGCGACAGGCGTGAGCAGGAAATCGCGCGGCGCGCCGCGGCTACCGGCGCCGACGTGCGAGTGCATGGGTTTCCGTGGCCGCAGGGCGGCATTCCCGGCGTCGCGTATCTGAGCGATCCGGCTGCCGTGCTTGACAATGCGAAATTCGCGCTGTTTCCGATCCCCGGGATATCGGCGACGGGGGCATTGTTTGCGCCGGCAGCTGAAAAGCCCATAATCCCTGATCGAGCGTTGCTATCGCGGATGGCCGTGCCCGCTCACATCATTCTCGGCTGGGCCGATAAAAACCTCAAAGTGCATGCTGATGCACTATCGATCAGGTTGCATGAATATGAGTGGGACCGCAGCTTGATGCTGCAGCGCACGCCCGCAATCGTCGAAGGTCTTTTGAAGATTGTCATCGAAAACACCGACATCACCATCCATGGCGCAAACGCCTGTGTGGTCGGACAGGGCACGATTGGCGCGGTGTTGACGCGCTACCTCGTCGCAGTTGGCGCGCGCACCGCCGTCGTCGCAAGGAATCCCGAGCAGCGCGCTGCGGCGTTCGTCGCCGGGGCGACGCCGCACAGATTCGAAGAACTGCCCGATATTGCTTCTCGCCTTGACCTGCTGTTCTCGACAGTCCCGGCCCGCGTCGTCGGCGAGACTGCGTTGTCTCGGCTCAAGCGATCGGCACTCATCGTAGACTTAGCCGCGCCGCCTGGCGGCGTCGATTTCGATTGTGCAAACCAGCTCGGCCTGAAGGCGATCTGGGGCCGCGGATTGGGCAGCCGCGCGCCGGTCACGGTCGGCGCAAGCCAGTGGGGCGGCATTCGCGAGCGGATTGAGAAAATATTACTGGAGGAATCGTAAATGCCTGTCGTAACGGTACAGATGTGGACGGGGCGGACGCAGACACAGAAAAAGGCGCTGGTCCGCGCGATCACGGACGCGATGGTCGAGCATGCTGGGGCAAAGCCGGCGAACCTGCATGTCATCATTCAGGAGGTGCCGAAGGAAAACTGGGCTCTCGCCGGCGTACTGGGCGACGAAAGGAATGATTAGCCTAGGAGCCCGATCACTACCTGTCGAAAACCTTCTGTCGATTGCGAAGAAATCCTTATTTTGACAGCATATCATCGCATGTTCTGTCTTTCTCTACCGGAAATCTGCCTGGCGCAACCAAAGTCAGGTGTGGGGCCCAGGTCTGCGCCGAGGGTACGACCGCCGTTGAATGCATGAGGGCCTCGGTAGGTCCGATCGCGAGTCGCAACCGCAGCGTACAACGATCTTCGGGGGTGCGTGGAAGGAGCCGCGAGTTCCGGAACTGGCCCATGCGTTTGCTCGCCAGCATCCGACCGTAAGTTATCGGGGGTAAGCGTCTCGTTCGGCCGCATCAGCTGACCTTGGCGAATATATGTGGCATTCGAGGGGCCGAAACAAAGCGCGGGTCAGCTACCTCCTCATGTGCGCCCACCACCAAAAACCCGTTGGGGATAAGGCTGTCGGCGATGATTGCCAGAACCTTCTGCCGCAGGACCGGGACAAAATAGGTGAGCGCGATATTGCGACAGAGAACGATATCGAACGGGCCGGGCGGTGCCTCCAACCGTAGGTCCTGTTTCAGGAACACGATCCCCTCGCGATACTGTGCCCGGACGCAAAATCGCGAGCCGTCGCGTGCGAAAGCTTGTGAAGTCAGTTCAAGTGGAATTTCCCGAAGGCTGGCCCGGCCGTAGCAGCCATCGCGGGCACGCCCGAGAAGTTCCTCGTCGACATCAGTCGCGACGATCGATAGTGCGTCGCTGGCGGCCTTTATGGCAAGGTCCCACAGGATTCGAAGTGAATAGGGCTCCTCACCGGATGCGCAGCCGGCGGACCAACAGCGCGCTTGACGCCGTTCCGATCGAGCACGTTCGGCGACGGCTGGAAGTATGCTGCCGCATAGGCATTCGAATACGCTGCGATCGCGGAAAAAGCGGGAAATGGTTATATGGCAGCATTGATCGAGGAACCGCCATTCCAGTGGATCAGCCTGCAGACGCCGGCGATATGACACGAATCCATTCAGCCCGAGCGCGTCGATGCGGCGCTTTACTCTCTTACAGACCTGATGGCGCACCTTCCGGAACCCTGGCCAGTGCATATCGAGCTGGGGCAAGGCCCATTGCAGGAAGCAGATGCAATCAACGTCGCGCATGACTGCGAGATCGTGACGTCTTGCCCCGAACGAACCCTGCCGGCGCCGCGAAGCGAACCTTGCCGCCGCCTAGAGTTAGGCGGAGCCCATCGCGAGCGACGCGCGCGTCAACGCCGCGCTCGGCACCCAGCCGGCGGACTGCTTGGTGAATTGGCCGCGTATGAGCGGTGACGATTTCGCTGCCGCAATGAGTGAAACAGGCGATGCCGACCCGCTCGGACTTGCACCAGCCAAGTTGTGCTCGGATCGAGCTATGGCCAATCACCGCGCGCCCGCGCCGACGAATGATTGGCCGAGTGATGCTGGCGCCATCGCCCACGTACAAATCGACGCCGCGCAGCGCCCGGCGCCTATTGCGGAGTCTGACCACGTCGGGAACATAGAAGAACCGCATACGATGTGCCGACACGCGATATCCGACGGCCGGCGCGCGAAGGGAGTGCTCGACCGAGAGCGCCTCAAAGCGGATACCGGCGATCGCAATCGATTTTTGCAGTGGCATGACCCGGCGGTCGGAAACCGGCCAGGCGGGCAGCGACCGCCACGTCCGCGCCAGGGCGTAGACCGGGCAGGGAGCGCCGTAGACGAGGCCACCCGCATGGTCGGGATGGGCGTGCGTCAAGAGAATGGCGGTCGGGGAGATACGCGAAAGGAGGTGCAGCCAGTCGGCGCCACAATCGATCATAACCCGGGCTTTCCCGCGCGCGACGATGAGGCAGCTGTGTCTTCTGTGGAGTCGCGAGCGCGCTCTAATCTCTCCACGGGTGCCCAGGAAAGTGATCGTCACGAATTCACTTAATTCACAGCGGCCCCTGCGTGAACGGCGGTGCGCGCTGTCTGCCTTTTGCCGTGGACATACCATGCGATTGATGAAGCGCAAGCTCGTTTAAGATCCTGCGGGAGCCTGTTCGTGTAGATCGCGGGATCTTGAAACCTTCGGTCATCGCCACGGCTCCTGCCAGTCATCTGGTGTCTGGTCGTCCGGATCAAACCCGATCTGCGACCAAAGGGGTCACGGGCGTGTTCCACGCACGCCAAATCGGCTGCTGGCCGGAGCCAGCCGCAAATCGATGCATGCCTTTGCGAGTGTGGCGCGGTATGGGAGGCTCGCGAGGGCTCCGGCCCGCAGCGGTCCAGCGTGGCCAGCCGCGACACCGATCAAGTGAGGCAAGATTGTCCGTTTGGCGTGCGCCCTGGCAAGCGGCACTTTCCAATCGGTGCAAGTCCCCACCCGGCAACCGCTCCAGCCCAGCAACCAGAAGAGCTGTTTGGAGAACCGTCGACTCGTCTCTCAGGAAGAGCGGGGCACGCAGGCTGGCGTGCGCCGTAGATCTCGCCCGCTCTGCCCTGCGCCACAGTCCTCGAGCGCGCGGCTGAGTACCCAGGGAACGGTCCAGTCAATCTGGAGAGATCAGTTCCGCAACCTCTGGATCAGGCGGCGGCGATGCAATAGCCTCGCTACCTGCTACGAACTATCGATCAGCGCACCGATCATGTGAACGCCTCAGCAACACAGTACGTCCGGGAGGGACGCCATGAGAAACACAGCGGTGAAAGTTCTGGCTATTGCATCGGTTCTCAGTCCGGTAGCCGCATTCGCCCAGGCCGCCAAGACGGCACCGACGACCGCCACCTACATTATGAAAGAAGACATCGACAAAATCAGTGCAACTGAACAATCACAGCGGACGCGGGATGAGAACGCAAAGGTCGTCGATCTCGGCTACGAGAACTTTGCGGTCGGGATTATTCATCGAGGCTCCACCAGAACCCCACCCCCTGCCGGCGGTG
>JASHYD010000735.1 GCA_030043175.1 Xanthobacteraceae bacterium
CTCCTGACGCTACATGCATTTTTGTCCAATTCTTCCGACCCGGGTAGATCCGGCCATGGCGGAGCAGGAGTGACAACAGCTGTTGACACTTTTTCTTGAGATCAATCATCGCCACTTCGCAGCGCGGGTTAGATCCCGCACCGCCTCGTGCACGCTATCCGGCACCCAGATCGCGCGCAGTTCCCCAGCGCGCAGCAACTTGACCAAGGTCACCGAATCCCGGCGATTGGTCTTGACCCGATCGCCGGAGCGCTTCGGAATCATCGTCGGCGCCACGACATCGCAGATGTGGCCCAGATCGGTCAGTTGCCGATGCAGCCCATACCCCGTCGGTCCAGCCTCGTAGCAAAAATGCAGACGCTCATACTGCCGACTTAGCTTTGCCACCAGCTTCCTGACCGCGTCAGGCGAATTGTCGATCTCACCGAGATAGCGCACTTCGCCATCGCGACCGTCGTCGGCAATTGCCACCGCATGCTTCTCTTTGGCACTATCAAAAGCGACAAAAGCTAGCTTATGCTTACCCATGGTCCGTCCTCTATGCATTGAGGCTCGGCTCGGCCTATCCGAGCAACCCTCGTCCAATTTTGCATACGCAGGGCGGACCGCCTGATTCGCCGGTTCAGCTATAGTTAACGAAATTCCGGTGTGGGGGACCGCCTCGCGTGACCCCGCCAACGCTGACGGGCCCGAGGAACGGACATAACGTCTAGTATCCGCTCACGCCCTCGCATGGGCCGACATTCGCCGGAGGTTAGGGTGAGCGCACCGTTTGCTGACTGGGCAAATTTCTTTGTTGCCGAGGTAGGGGCCTCTGCAGCGCTAACCGGACTCGTTGCGGTCGCCATCTCGATCAACCTGTCCCGGATCCTTTCATTTCCCCAGCTGCCGACGCGAGCGGCCGAATCCCTCATGATGCTTACTGCCGCTCTTATACTCGCGAGCTTTGGGCTGATGCCTGGCCAAGGTACGGTGATATTTGGGGCTGAAGTTCTGGCTATCGGTCTCGTGGCGCTTCTGGTGGGGCTCTATAATCAACTGCAATCATTCGATCCAATTGAAGGTGTGACGCCCCAAATGAAGCTTTTGCGCGCGATTGTGACAGCCGCCACTACATTCCCTTTCGTCATTGGGGGAATGATGCTCTTGTTCGGCTTCAACGGTGGCCTGTATTGGGCCGCCGTTGGCTTGTTGATTTCCTTAGCAGCTGGTGTTTGGAATGCCTGGATTCTGCTGATCGAGATCATGCGATAGCAGCCCTTCTTGGCCGTATCCGGGTCGATGATGCCGCGCCCGTAGAGGACCGGACCTGGCAAATTTGCTGCTCTGAGCTTTCGCTGGGTTTCGGCGGCGGCTTCACCGTCGATCAGCCGATAACGCTCAACGACATGCAGCGCCTTCCTGTGAGGGGTGCCAAAAGGATCGACTGTCGAGAGCGGCGCGTCCTTGATACCGATAGCCCACGCGTTCCCGCTAGCCGGCGTTTCGGGTGCCGCCGTATTGAGAGCATCGATTGTTTGGTTTCAACATCAAGAACACCGAAGATCCTTGCGTCCACTTAAGATATTTTTCGAATAATTGTCTTCGTTCCCCGGGTGAGCGCGTCGGCGACCCTGGAGGGCTGTTCGCTTGCAGGAACGGTCCGAAATCGGCGATCGACGACCGCTAGCTTGATCCGTGAAGACTCAAGAACGCCCGTTCAGGGGTTGACTGTCGGCCCGGTCCCGCGCAACTCTATTGTCGGGTCGATACACCCGCCGCCTGCGCCCTTTTTGGGATGGTTAACGTATCAATCTCTTCGGAGCCCTCGCCATGGGCGAGCATGAGGCTCAAAAAAATCTCGGAGCACGATTTGATCGGCAATCCGTCACACTAATCGGCAATCCATCACAGCCCCCACGCGTCCAACGCAGCCAACACAGCCTGCGGGTCCTGCTTCAATCTGAATACTGTCTGCTTGGACAAGCCCTTGACCTTGGCGATGACCGATAGGCTCGGCGGGCTGGCGCTCCTTCAGCGGGCATTCCCAAACCAAATGGTCTCATTGAGCTGGCCCGCAAATCAGTGCGAACTGCTATTCAGTGCTGGACAGTCGTCAATTTTTGGTCTTAATATTTCCTTGGATGGGCCGGCAGGGGGCCAAACTTCATAATAAAGCGTTACTCGAAATTTTGCCGGCGCAGCAAGGCGCCGCCGTAAAGCCTATGAGTTCTCAAAAGAGAGGCGGTCTGAAGGCTGCTGGATGTAATTCTCGTCAAGGTTTTAGCTGCGTTCCTCGCGCTCAGCTTGGTCACGACATGCTCCGACGCCGTCAAGACGCTGGGGATGTGTCTGTATCGGTCCAATTAATCCCGTCACATCGGAGGAGAAAGGGTGATGACCATCCAGAAGTGGCTACTTTATGTTTCCACGAGCGCTTTCGTTTCAATCCTGGCCAGCCCGGCCTTCGCAGACTGCTCCGCATTGCCCAGCTGGAAGAGCCTCCAAACACAACTCGCCACTGTAGTCGCTGCCGGAAGCAATGGGGGCCTTGGATTTAATATGTGGGGCACACTGGTCGCCGATGATGGTACGGTTTGTGCCGTAGCCTTTTCGGGCAGCCGGTACACTGACCAATGGCTCGGCAGCCGCGTCATTTCGGCCCAGAAGGCGAACACGGCCAACGCCTTTAGCCTCGGCAAAGGCAGCACCCCCGGATCGAGCATTTTCGGGAGCAGCGGGCTCGCGCTTTCCACCGCAAACCTGTTCACGGCAGTGCAACCGGGCGGTAGCCTCTACGGATTGCAGCATAGCAATCCGGTATCCTCCACGATCGCTTATGGCGATGAAAACGT
>JASHYD010000736.1 GCA_030043175.1 Xanthobacteraceae bacterium
AGTTCGACTTTGTCGACGTAACCGGCGAGCATCTGACCGGCGATAAGCGCATGTTCTCCGAGGGCGTCGTCATCGCCGGCCGGTGGTGGCACCCGCGGGACCGAGCGGGGTTTGCTCCTACGAATACGCTCTGAGCTTGCCGCCCGCCGGCTAGCGCAATTGAACCCTTCCCCGGGGGCAGGCGGATTACCAGAACCTGGCGTCAGGGGGCGTTTCAAGTCGTTTTGAAACGCCGCCCCGATTTCCGCAGGCGGCACACGTCTGGCTGGTCGCGGCCGCCCTCCAATCTTTCGGCAGACCTCAGGCGAGGTCGAAGCGATCGAGGTTCATCACCTTGTCCCAGGCGGCCACGAAGTCCTTCACAAACTTCGCCTTCGCGTCCGCGCACGCATAGACTTCTGCGAGAGCGCGCAGCTGCGAGTGCGAACCGAAGATCAAATCGACACGTGTGCCGGTCCACTTGAACTCGTTCGTCTTCCGGTCGCGCCCCTCGTACACGCCGTCAGAGCCAGCAGACGGCTGCCATTGCGTGCTCATGTCGAGCAGGTTGACGAAGAAGTCGTTCGTCAGCGTCTCGGGCCGCTTGGTAAAGACGCCGTGCGGGGACTGCCCGGCATTTGCGCCCAGGACGCGCAGGCCGCCGACCAGAACCGTCATCTCAGGCGCCGCCAGCGTCAGCAATTGCGCCCGATCGACCAGCAGCTCCTCGGGGGATAAGTGCTGCTCATCCCGCAGATAGTTGCGGAAACCGTCGGCGGTCGGCTCGAGCGGCGCGAAGGACTCAACGTCGGTTTGCTCTTGCGATGTCTCCATACGCCCCGGCGTGAAAGGGACCTTCACGTCGTGCCCGGCGCTCTTTGCGGCTTTCTCGATCGCTGCGCAGCCGCCGAGAACGATCAGGTCAGCAAGCGAGACCTTTTTCCCGCCAGACTGTGAAGCGTTGAACGCCTTCTGGATCGCTTCGAGCGCCTGCAGCACCTTTGCCAGCTGGGCCGGCTGGTTGACGTCCCACTCCTTCTGCGGCGCGAGGCGAATGCGCGCGCCGTTCGCGCCACCGCGTTTGTCGGAGCCGCGGAAGGTCGACGCCGACGCCCAAGCGGTCGACACCAGCTCCGAAACGGACAGGCCAGAAGCGAGGATTTTTGTCTTCAGAGCAGCAATCTCCCCCTCCCCGACCAGCGGATGATCCACAGGGGGGACCGGGTCTTGCCAGGGCAGCGTCTCCTTCGGAACGAGCGGGCCGAGGTAACGGGCGATCGGGCCCATGTCGCGGTGCGTCAGCTTGAACCACGCCCGGGCAAACTCGTCTGCGAACTGATCCGGATTCGCGTAGAAGCGCCTTGAGATTTTTTCATAAGCAGGGTCTAGCCTCAAGGCGAGGTCGGTGGTCAGCATGGATGGCGCGTGACGCTTCGAGCGGTCTTGCGCATCCGGCACCGTATCGGCGCCTGCACCATTTTTCGGTTTCCATTGATACGCACCTGCTGGGCTCTTGGTCAGTTCCCATTCGTAGCTGAACAGGTTCGAGAAGAAGCTGTTGCTCCACCTCGTCGGCATCGTGGACCAGATGACTTCAGGGCCGCCGGTGATCGTGTCGCTCCCTTTGCCGGTGCCAAATTTGCTTTTCCAGCCGAGGCCCTGCTCCTCGATACTGGCGGCTTCCGGCTCCGGGCCCACCAGGGTCGCATCGCCGGCGCCATGGGTCTTGCCGAAGGTGTGACCGCCCGCAATCAGCGCGACGGTTTCTTCGTCGTTCATCGCCATACGGCGGAACGTTTCACGGATGTCCTTGGCGGCCGCGAGGGGATCCGGCTTGCCGTTCGGCCCTTCCGGATTGACGTAGATCAGACCCATTTGCACGGCGGCGAGGGGATTGCGAAGATCACGATCGCCACTGTAGCGCTCGTCCGCCAGCCACTTGCCTTCGGGTCCCCAATAGATGTCCTCGGCGGTCTCCCAGACGTCGGCGCGCCCACCGCCGAAACCGAACGTCTTGAAGCCCATCGACTCGAGGGCGACGTTGCCCGCCAGAATCATCAGGTCGGCCCAAGAGATTTTCCGGCCGTATTTCTGCTTGACCGGCCACAACAGCCGGCGCGCCTTGTCGAGGTTTGCATTGTCCGGCCAACTGTTGACGGGCGCGAAGCGTTGTTGGCCGGCCCCGGCGCCGCCGCGGCCGTCGCCGATGCGGTAAGTGCCTGCGGCGTGCCACGCCATGCGGATCAGGAGCGGCCCGTAATGGCCAAAGTCGGCCGGCCACCACTCCTGCGAGTCCGTCATCAAGGCATGAAGGTCCTTGATCACCGCATTCAGGTCGAGGCTTTTGAATTCCTTGGCGTAGTCGAACCCCTCGTCCATCGGATTGGACAGGCTGGAGTGCTGGTGCAGAATCTGAATGTTCAGCTGGTTCGGCCACCAGTCTCGGTTCGCGTGTGGGCGGGTTCCGCCCGTAAATGGGCACTGGGTCGTGTCGTCCATTATTGCCTCCGGTCGCGTTTGTGTGGTGTCAACTCGGTTCATCGTGCCGGCAAATTACCCAACGGCTCCCATCAGGTAAAATTGACTTTAATGATCGGTGCGATAAGATAATCTTATGAACGAAATGACACTTCGGCAGCTTCGCTATTTCGATGCGCTGGCAGCCCATAGCCACTTTGGACGCGCGGCAGCAGCCTGTGGGATCTCGCAGCCGGCTTTGTCGATGCAGATCAAAGAATTGGAAGAGGCTCTGGATGCCGTGCTGATCGAGAGAGGCGCACGCCAAGTCCGGCTTACGAAGGTCGGAGAAGAGGCTGCGCTGCGCGTTCGCAACGTCCTGCGCTCGATAGATGAACTGGGAGACTTCGCGCGAGCGTCGCGGGGCTGGCTTGCGGGCCGGCTGCGCATTGGCATGATCCCAACGATTGCACCGTATCTGCTGCCGACGGTCATCGGCAACCTCACCCGGATGCATCCCGAACTTGACATTCACGTGCGTGAGGCGCTGACGTCGAAGCTCATTCAAGAGCTCGTGGAAGGCCGGCTCGACACGGCAATTGTTGCGCTGCCGGTGTCCGAACGTTCACTTACCGAGGTCGCCCTGTTTGCGGAAAATTTCCTGCTGGTCCGGCCGAGTGAGGATGAGGGAACGCCGGTGCCCAGTGGCGAAACGCTGCGCGAAACGAGGCTGCTCCTGCTCGAAGAGGGGCACTGCTTTCGCGATCAGGCCTTGTCGTTCTGCAATATGCAATCGTCGCTGCCACGGGAGGCACTGGATGCGAGTTCCCTGTCTACCCTTGTCCAGATGGTCAGTGCCGGCATCGGTGTAACCTTGATCCCGGAAATGGCCGTGGCGGTGGAGACACGCTCGGCGTCGGTGTCTGTCGTTCGCTTTGATGATCCTCAGCCCTCGCGAACCGTTGGCATGATCTGGCGCAAGAGCAGTCCTCTGGCCGGACAGCTCCTGCAGCTTTCCGAAGTGGTTTGCCGCTCAGCCGAGGCATTGCGCGAAGCGGAGGATCCAGGATCGCCGTCACGCCGTACCAAACGGCGTTCCGGCGCAGGATATTCTATCAAGGGTTTCGCGCCGCCACACAAGCGCTCGGCTTAATATCGCTGCGGCAATTCATCGGCTGACAGGCCGCTATCGGGCGTCCACCAGCGGCTTTAGGCTGACTGCGCGTAAACCAGCTATCCAGGGTGTTGCATCCAGGCTACCATCGGGTCCGGCAGAATCGCCGCCCGAGCAGGTGGCAATCTCTGCAACAAGGGCCGCCGCAGGGTGGGTGCCCCCGACTCAGCAATTGACATGGGAGAGCGGCATGAACCGCACCAAGGAATTCTATCAGAGCCCCGCCGCGGCCGTGGGAATGGCGGCGTTTTTGGCTGTTGCCCAAGGGGCCGCTCAGCCGGCTGCCGTTGCCATCGACAACGACGACATCGGCGGCGTGGTGATGAGTCCGAATGGGCCAGAGGCCGGCGTGTGGGTGATTGCCGAGACGCGCGACCTGCCGACACGGTTCACCAAGAGCGTCGTCACCGACGGTCAAGGCCGCTACGTCATTCCGGACTTGCCGAAAGGCCGGTACAAAGTGTGGGTGCGCGGCTACGGGCTTGTCGATTCTGCCCATGTCGATGCCCAGCCCGGGCAGCATTTCGACCTCACCGCCGTGTTGGCGCCGAACGAAGCCGCGGCGGCGCAGTACTATCCGGCAATATACTGGTATTCGATGCTGAAGATGCCACCGGCCGATCAGTTCGGCGGCAAGAGCGATATCCCGTCCAATGTCCGGCAAGTCCAGTGGATTGCTGGAATGAAGAACAACGGCTGCATCGGCTGTCACCAGATCGGCCAGCTCGCCACGCGCACCATCCCGGCGGCATTCGGGACATTCAAATCCGGCGAAGAGGCCTGGATGCGCCGCACTCAGTCTGGTCAGGCCGGTGAGATGATGACCAATATCCTGGCAGGCGATTTCGGCGGCGCGCCCTACAAGTATTTCGGCGAATGGACGGACCGCATTGCTAAGGGAGAACTACCCCATGCCAAGCCGCCGCGGCCGTCCGGTGTCGAGCGCAACGTCGTGGTCACGACGTGGGACTGGTCGGACGAGAAGCGCTATCTCCACGACCTCGTCGCATCGGACAAGCGCGATGCGACTGTAAATGCCAATGGCCCGATTTTCGGCTCGCCCGAATATGCGACCGATTTCCTTCCGATCCTAGATCCGGTGAAGGACACGGTCACCGCCTATGATGCGCCGGTGCGCGACCCGAGTATGCCGGAGTCGCTCGGGCCCGGACATGCGGCCGCTGCAAAGCCCATCATGCCGTCAGCCTATTGGGGCACCGAGCAGCTGTGGGATACCAGGGTCAACAACCACAACTCCGTTTTCGATTCGAAGGGCCGGCTGTGGCTCGCCGCGACGATCCGCGGCCAGAACAATCCCGACTTTTGCAAGAAGGGCTCCAACCATCCCTCGGCAAAGCTGATGCCGCTTGAGCACAGCTCACGCCAGGCCGCCATGCTCGATCCCAAGACGATGAAATATAGGTACATCGACACGTGTTTCGGGACCCAGCATCTGAATTTCGCCTACGATGCGAACAACACGCTGTGGTTCTCAGGCGGCGCCGGTGATAACCCGGTCGGCTGGCTCAATACCAAGATGTTCGAGGAGACCGGCGACGCCGCGAAGTCGCAAGGCTGGACCCAGCTCGTTGTTGATACCAACGGCAACGGCAAACGCGACGATTTCACCGAACCCGGCAAGCCGCTTGATGCCAACAAGGACATGCGCATCGGCCAGACGATCTATGCCGTGATGGTCAATCCGGCCGACGGATCGGTGTGGGGAACGCTGTGGGGTACGCCCGGCGGTATCGTGCGCATCAATCCCGGCGCCAATCCGCCGGAGACGACATTGACCGAGGTCTACCGTGTGCCGATGCCGGGCTACGGCGTGCGGGGCGGCGACATCGACAGCAAGGGCGTGGTCTGGGTGTCGCTCGGCAGCGGCCATTTGGCCTCATTCGACCGTAGCAAGTGCAAGGTCCTCAACGGCCCGACCGCGACCGGCAATCATTGCCGCGAAGGCTGGTCCTTCTACCAATATCCGGGCCCGGGCTTCGAGGGCATCGGCGATAACAGCGCCGAGTCAAGCTACTATTCGTGGGTCGATCTGCACAACACCTTCGGTCTCGGCGCCGACACGCCGTTCTCGACCGCGAACCTCAATGACGGCATCGTTGCCCTCAAGGATGGCGGGATGGTCACCATCAAAGTGCCGTATCCTACGGGCTTCTACGCCAAGGGCATGGACGGACGCATCGACGATCCTAGTGCCGGCTGGAAGGGCCGGGGCATCTGGATATCGAGCGGCGACCGCACACCATGGCTGCAGGAAGGCGGCAAAGGCATGAAGCCCATGGCGGTGCACATGCAGCTGAGACCCGATCCTCTCGCACATTAAATCAGCACACGAAGATCTTCGCCATTGAGCCCGTGCGGCAGCTCCGTGCGGGCCTTTTTCTTTGCATCGGCCATCCGCAGCTTCGACAGCCGGGTTCGCGAGTGTTGGATGATTCTTAACGAATACTGCGACTTTTTCATTGCATTTCGCCTAAATCTTTGCGTCGCGGCGTCGCTACCAAGCTAGCTTTACTGCCCAATGCGCAGATGCAAACGACCGCCAGGTCGAATGCGAAAGTCGTAGAGTAGGACGTCGCCGGTGTCGGGTGCGGCATCGCCACACGGGAAAATTCGAAAGGCCGCCTCAAGTAAGCCGTTCTGCTGCGCCACCCTCGTCACTCTTTCAATACCCAAACCTCGCGTGCATAACAGAGTTTGCTCGGTTTCTTCAGAAACCAGTCCCGCGCTGACCATCTTTCTCGGCCGACACTTGCTATCACCTGGACAGCCCATCTTCCGGGCTCGCTCCTTGATATGTGTGCTATGCAGAGCTTGCTGCGCGGTGTGCGGAAACATCCGACTCAACAACTTTCAGAATCGGCTCCAATTTAAGCTCTGAAGGGTGCTTAGCGGCAGTTACCACGAAGGCTGCCGAGCCACAGCACCAAGGTGCAAAATCAGTTATTTGGTGCGATCCGTCTTGGCCGAAAAGTCCCGACTAATTGCCTTCGCCAGTCGTCTTCCAGGGGTTGCGAACCGGCGCGCGGGCCTTTTCGTAGTCGCTGGTGTCGCGCGAGACGATTGTGAGCCCATGTTCGAGCGCGGTCGCCGCGATGATGAGATCGGGCTGGGAGAAGGTGTAGCCCACTTTGCGGCCGTCCTCGACCAGGAGACGCCACTTGAACATGACGTCTTCGGTCACCGGGAGGACGCGCTGCGCGAACATCGGCCGCACCTTATGGGTCAGCCAGCCGTGCAGTTCGGCGCGCCGGCTGACATCGGCGGTCAGCTCAATCCCGAAGCGGATTTCGGCGAGAGTGACCGTGCTGATGTAGAGATTGTCGAGCGGCTGGGCGGCGACGAATGTCACCACCCTGGGCTCGGGCCGCGGTCGGCGCAGCTCCGAAAGCACGTTCGTGTCGAGCAACCATGCCATCACAGATGAACGTCGCGTGCCGGCAACCGGGAGCGCATTGGCTCGATCTCAATGTCGCGATCGGGGGAGGCCTGCATAACCGCGACCAGCGCTTCGCCGGTCAGATCGCCCTTCAGCCGGCGAAAATCGTCGGCAGCAATCACAACCACTTCGTCGCGCCCATGCACCGTGACGTGCTGCGGGCCATCGCTGCGCACACGGCGCACGAGCTCGCTGAAACGCGCCTTGGCGTCCTGCAGGAGCCATCGGCCGGGTCGCCGGTCCCTCTTCCGGCGTCGCGATGTCGGAGCCTTGGACTTTTTCGATTTCGCTATTCTAGTCATACTGACCAGAATAATCGCTTGCACCGCAATTTTCAACCGAAGCTAGTAAGCGAGTCTACAACTCTCGCTTGCCACAACTCCGGCCCGCCTCATTGGGGCGGTCGAACCGCGCCCGCAGCGCAATTTTGCGCCCCGAGGTGGGGGCGCAACGGTACGCCTTGAGATCGGCGGAGAGCCGCCAAATCAACTTGCGTTTAAGGATCACGCGCTTCCCTACGGCGACCGACCGAATATGTTGCGTGTGAGCGGAAGGCCAAAGGCATGAAAAAGCTGGGGGCCCGGTAGGCTGCACAAACGCGATCAACCTCAAAATCATCTTTTTTGTTCGATCACTCAGGCCGATGATGCCGCCGAGAAACCAAGGAGAGCCCAATGGGTATCAGAAGTGCTGTTGTCGCGGGTACCGCGCTGCTGCTGTCGGGGCTTGCTGCCCAAGCGCTCGAATCCACCGCCAAGGCCGCGTCAAAACTCTCGGCCGATGCTCTGTGGGCGAAAATCGGCGATTTTTGCGGGATAGGTAAGTGGCACCCCGCGATCGAGAAATGCGAGCTCTCTGCGGACGGGCGGACGCGCACCTTATCTTTGAAAGGGGGCGGCACGATTGTTGAGGCGCTGGTGAAGTTGGACCCGACGGCCCGCTCCTATACGTATTCGATCGTCAGCGGGCCCCTGCCGGTTGCCAACTACAGCTCGACCATCAGCGTCGCCGCCGATGGTGCCGGCTCGACGGTGACGTGGGTCGGCAAGTACGACGCCAAAGGTGCGAGCGACGCGGAGTCGATGAAAGTCATCGATGGCGTCTACGATTCGGGCCTCAACGGGCTGACGGCGAATTGAGAGCGCCGCCGGGCCTGGCTTTGCCGCCGGCTCGATGGTAACCGCCGCATAGTGAACGAACAAGGGTGCGACAAGCTCGCCTGATCGCACCCTCCGAAATCCCACCCGTTGTTCGCAAGACCTAACGCTGGGCCACCCTCTTTGGCACCCACCTGCGGAAGTTCAGCGTATTGGTAGCCGCCGTAGACGTTGCCGGCGTCATCCACCGCGACGGCTTCGAGGCCGTTGACCTCGACGGATTCCAGAATGAAGGCTTTCACAACGCCGTCCTTCACGCTGCCGATCCGGATGCCCGATTTGTACGGCGGATTGAGTTCATCGGGAGAATTGTCGGCGACGTAGAGAACGTCGTTCTTGTCGATGAACAGTCCGCTCGGCCGGCCGAACTGCTTCCACTTCAGGAGAAACTTTCCGTCCTGATCGAACACCTGAATGCGGTTGTTGGAACGGTCGGCGACGAACAGCCGGCCAGCGGAATCCATCGCAAGCCGGTGCGGCGCGTCGAACTCGCCGGGCCCCGTGCCCTTCTTGCCCCACTCCTTGATGTACTTGCCGTCCTTGGTGAATTTCACGATCCGGTTGTTAGTATTGCCGCCATGCCCGTCGGCGACGAAGATATCGCCGTTGGGGGTGACGAGGACGTCGGAAGGCGAGTTGAAAGTATCTTGCGTCGTGCCGGCGATACCCGGCTTGCCCAGGGTCATCAGGAGCTTGCCGTCCTGATCGAACTTCATGACGGTGTGGCCCTTGCCGTTGTTCATCGCGCGGCCGTCCGTCACCCAGACATTGTTGTCCGGGTCGATGTGCAGGCCATGCGGGTAGTTGATCATGCCGCCGCCGAAGCTTTTCACCATCTTGCCGGTGGAATAGAATTTCATGATCGGGTCGAGCTTCGACTTCGAGCAATCGTCCGCGGTCTCGCAACGGTCGAACACCCAGACGCTCTTGCCGTCGCGATCGATGGCAACACCGACGGCGGCGCGCCATTTGCGGCCGTTGGGAAGCTTTGCCCAACCGTAGTCGAACTTGTAGAGGTTGGGCGCATCATTTTGGGCCGTAGCCGGTCTGCGCGTAGTTCCTCTCCGTCGATAGCGCGAAGGCCGCAACGACCGCGACGCCAAGCGCGACTGTCACCGCTTTCCCACGCCACATGATGCTTTCCTCCGAGCGCTAACTGCTGGTTCCTGATCGACCTCGTCGAACGCTTCAGATGATCCGAACGAATCGCAGCATCGACCATAGTCATACGTTGGAGGGCCCCAGCGGCGTCCTTAAGCTTGCCGGCAGCAGGGGCGATCCTGGTGGTTGCCCGCCGTG
>JASHYD010000737.1 GCA_030043175.1 Xanthobacteraceae bacterium
TGCCCGCAGTATCGGCCGGGAGGGATGTGCATTCAATCGGCTGAACCCCGGGCCCTTTGGGGAGGGATACTGTGAAGCAGGGGCCGGGGCCACGTGAGCCTCTTGGCTGGGCCACGCAGCAAGCCAACGCTGGCCGAGCGGCGGCGTTCCCGATCTGGGTTGCGGTCCAAATGGACCCATGATCCGTCGTGCGTGCCGAGGCGGCGGCGCGCTGCAACTGGATCGGAACCGCGGAGTTCTGAGAAGGTCGTCCCCTAACTCGCAGGAGTCGGGAGATCCGCTTGAAGGAGTTCCCGACGAAATGCAAAGGCTCGCTTCCATTTACTTCGACGTCCCCGCGTTTCGGTCAGGAACCATGGGCGCTTACATCTTCGCTTTTTTGTGCGCTGGAGCTGCCACCGCGCTGCTCGTCGGCGTTCAGTTCATTACGTTCTTTCCCGCGGTCATTATCACGACCGAGCCGCGAAGGTGCCGAGGGTTACTCCCCATGCTCCGCTTGCTTTCCTCGGCCTCCTAATCGCTGCTCATGGCTTATGGACCTGACGGCGACCCCCTTCGCCTGAGATGGCCGTCGATGCCCCAGGAACGCTTTAGACCGCCGCCGATGCATCCTGTGCCGGCCGGGGCGAGGAAGAAAATGTCAGACGTGCCTGAACCCGTGTCACCCCAGATTGGGCGGTGTACCTCGTATGGCGCTGTTCTAACCGCCGTTAGGGGCGGGACCAAGTCAAATCGGCGTCAACTACTTTCCGCCTCTAGTAGTTGTGCTCCAGCTACGCAATAATTTGCGGCTATTGCAAGCTGAACTCAAGTATTGCCGGCACGACGGCAAGGTGGCAATACTTGCCGCCATGTTCGAACGCCAACCGCCACCGCCGCCGACTTGGAGTATCTATCGGGCCGCCCCTAAGGTCGAATGGGTTGGCCGAGTCGAGGCCACCGACCAACGCGAGGCTATCGAGAAAGCGGCCAAGCTGCACCGCGTGCCGGCTCCAAAGCTGATTGCGGTGTTTCGAGGGCAGGCGTCGGGCGACTCATAAAGCCATGATCGCGTGAACAGCAAGGAGGGCAACAGGCGAAGAACCTTGCCGCGCCTTGCGGCAACGAGTTTGGATGAATTCGCCATACAGCCGCCGTTACCTCCCGGAGGGGAATCGCCAAATAACCAAATAGCTGCAATCCCTTGATCAAGCTACTGACAGCACCAATGTTCCATTTGAAGGAGGCCCCATGAACGTTCTCTCGCATCAGGATGTGCTGATCCGCCTGCTCCTAGCCGCATTCCTGGGCAGCGTGATCGGATTTGAGCGCGAGCGGCTTCTATGGGCTGCCGGCATTCGCACGCACATGGTGGTTTGTGTCGGCGCCTCCCTGATTATGATCGTCTCCGCGTTCGGATTTGGCGACAGCCTCACGTCCAATAACGTCGTCCTTGATCCTTCCCGCGTGGCCGCTCAGGTCGTTTCCGGAATTGGCTTTCTGGGTGCAGGCGCGATTCTGGCACGCGGCGAGATCGTCCGGGGCCTTACGACCGCGGCAAGCATCTGGACCGTCGCAGCCATCGGCCTTGCGGTCGGGGGAGGACTCTACTTTGCCGCCGGCGTGTCGACGGCCGTCATCATCCTGATCCTGGCCGGCATCAAGCCGATCGAGGAGGCTTACCGGGCGCGCAATCAGAGTTGTCGTCTCAAGATCGAAGCTGCAAACGGCGCGTTGACGCCCGAACTGCTCAAGCAGGCGCTTGGCGTCCGCACCGGGCAGATCAAGCGGTTTCTCGTCTCTCCCAACACTTCTGGCGAACAGGTCAACGTGCTGCTGACCAAGGTGTCCTCGCATGACATCCAGAGCTTCGTCGAAAAGCTAAACGAGATCGACGGGATCAACACGGTCAGCATCATCGAAAGAAAGCGAGGAGATCAACTCTAGGGGGCCTCGGTCATAGGGCACCGGATCGCGCTTGACCCTCTCGGATAAATCGTCTGGGCGCTCACTTTTCTCGGCGAACGCTGCCAGTCGCGGCCACATCGTCGCCATTTTTAGGAACAGCGCCGTATCGCTAGGGTTCCTGCCCTGCTGGGACATGCTCACGCATTGGGCGGCGTATCGGCGATAAGTACCCGCGGCATTCATCGAACGCCCCCCACTTATCCAGGCATCAAACAAATCGAGTTCATGGGGTCGCAGCCGTACCGGGGGGCTCGCTGCGGGGGAGATGGCCCGCAGGAGTCCGCCGGTCTAGCCACCTCTGCCCTTACCCTGGCGATGGCGCGGGGCAAAAACGAATCAGCGCATCCCGTAGCGGCTCCATGGACAGCGCCATACTGCGTCACCACTCGGTAACGACCGCCACCTGCGGAAAGCCGCGCTTGGCAAGGGCCGAAGAAACTGCCTCGCGAAACTTGTAGGCATCTGGTGAGGCTTCCGAGACGATGACCCGCCATTCGACATCGACAGCATCGCTGCAGATGGTCTCGACCCTCTCGACTGAGATGCAGCCCAGATCGCCCCAGTTGACTGCGTCATCAACGGCCTTGGGATCGAGACCGGCAAGGATGGCGTTCGTTGCGGCCATCAACGCGCGACCGTGCAATTTGACAGAGTCACACTCGTTGTTGTCTATGGCGGCTGTGATTTTGCTGCGGCTCGGAAACGGGATTGGATGGCGCCGAGCCGCCGCTGGTGACGTTCGTTGATCCGGCGCACCA
>JASHYD010000738.1 GCA_030043175.1 Xanthobacteraceae bacterium
AACGCGCGCGAGGCTGAGAATGCCAACCAGCTGCGTGGACTCTTGCTGCGCCTTGGTTCGGTGCGGCAATACATATGAAACCGCTCCTGCCGCAAGACCAAGCGTTAAGTCAACGCCGGACGGTAACTGGCGGTGTTCCTGGGCAGACGGCTTGGAGGCGTGTCCGTCGGGCAACACCTCATAGCATTTGCGTCGCACGCCTGCTAGAGGCCTCGGAAGGGCAACCGCGCAAAAAGTAAACGCTTGATATTACGAAGGTCTTGGATGCACCGTCCCTCGTGTCTAGATTGCAACACTTCCGCAACCTCGGATCGTGGGCCGTTTTTTCGTCCACGGAATGCCTGATGTCGGCCGCGTCATATCTTTGCGCGCGGGGCTTTGGGAAAGGGGAAGGCACCGCGCGTGATTGGGGACTGAGGTCTCACTCGGTCCCAGATCCCTCATCTCAGCAACGGGACCGGGGACCATTCGATAGGGTCGCCGGCCGCAGCGCAATCGAGGCGGCCTATGAAGGGCGACGAATGACGGTGCCCCCTCGAAGGCGTCGTCTTAGCGCGGAACGGCGCCGCGCACCTCGATTGCTTGCCAGTCAGAGCGGAATTACGGTGCGCCCCCGAAGGCGCCGTCTTAGCGCCCAACGGCGTCACGCGCTTCAATTACTTGCCAGCAGCCAGAGCGGAATTACGGAGACGCTCTTGTTGGCGCAGGCGTCACACCTCACATGTTAGGCCGCCTCGTTCGTAGCAACCATTAAATCGGGCGACCAGACGATCGAAATTGGCCGCATCACGATCACGGATGCCGGACGGCGGACACTTGAAACATCGTGTAACCCATGTGTCCGGTACGAAATGGAACCTATGTTTGGTCTCAATCAAGCACTTAGCTCGAACCAAAAGCGGAGCAGTTCCGATCAGGTCGAATTCGCCTCTGCTTTGGCGTCTTGCCGCCGGAGGGCAAAGCCCCTGTTGCCGAGGTAAAGCGCTGCGCCGATTGCAAGCGCGACTGCCCCCCCGAGGAATTGCGCGCGGTTGGCGCCGGCAATCATCAGCAAAGAGATTGCGGTTGCCAGTATCGGGACAGTCGGTCCGAGCGGAATGATGAATGTCGCCGGAAGGACAGGCGTACCAGAAGCAGGTTGGCGCAACCGAAGTGTCGCCGCGCAGACCGAGAGATAGATGACAAGACGCCCGAGCGCACTCGCGATCGCCAGCACCGTGAACGATCCCGACAGGGCAAAAGCCAAGGTCACGAGTGCGGTGAGGATGATCGCATTGGAGGGTGTGCGATAGCGCGGATGGATTCTGGCCAATACACACGGAATGTCGCCGCTTTCGGCGAGCGCGAAGAGCATCCGCGACCCGGCCAGGGACGCGCCCATATTATTGCCAGTCATGGAGATCACCGCGCCCGCGCTCATCATTAAGGCGCCAGTAGCTCCCATGAATCGGAAAGAAGCATCAGCGAGCGGGGTCGCCGAGCGCGACAGATCAGGCAGCGTTCCCATCGCAACGATCTGAGCAAGCATCATGAGTGCCGTAACGGCGATGATCGTCATCGGAAAGGCGAATGGCAGGTGTCGGCGCGGATCGGCCGCCTCGCCGGTCGGTACGCCGATCACGTGGTAGCCGCCGAAGGCAAACACCAACAGGAGCCCTCCAGTGGAGGCTCCGCCCAATGTCACCCCACCTGACGGCAGGAGGTGGCCCGGTTCAATGAACCAGAAACCTACCAGGATAAAGATGGCGAGTGGCATGAGCTTGGAAATCGTGAATAGATTGATCGCGATTGCGGCCTGGCGAATGCCGCGCAGATTCAGCCAGGCTAGAACCAAAGTAATTGCGGTTATGACGGCGACGCGCCCGGCACCGGCAGTCATGCCAGGCCAGTAGAAGCCGAGCGCGAGCGCAATGGCGTTGACCACCGTCGCCTGCCCAACCATGGTCGTCAGCCACTGCATCCAGCCAACCTCGAACGCGATGAAGGGGCCGAAGGCGGCACGAGCATAGAGATGAGCGCCGCCCGTTCCTTCGAACCGGCTGCCCGCCTCGGCGAAGCACAAGGCTACAAGCAGCGACGCAAATCCGACCAGGACAAACGCAAGTGGGCTCCAATTGCCGACCTGGGCCGCGATCTGCGACGGCAGAATGAAGACCGCACTGCCGATTACCTGGTTGACGCCGATTGCGGTGAGGTCCCATTTGCCGAGTTCGCGCCGCAGCTTGACGTCCGAAACCGAGGCGCTCGATGGCGAAATTGCTGCACTCGTCATGAACACCCCAAATTCCTGCATCTGCGATCGCCGAGACACGCCGTAAATCGCGGTTCGGCGAGCATAGCATCGATTTCCCTGTCGAGCTTTCGCGATTTTCAGCGGACCTGTTCTTGGCGGCGAAGAGGCGATGTTGTTTGCACGGCAAACCGGATCAACACGTGAAAGCGGGTGACCTGTTCAATATTCCAGCAGGTTATTGTCTTTGCCCTTCGCCTAGGGGCCCTTCGAGGCCAGCGCCCGGAAAGCGGGGGCTTTCCACTCGGATTGAAGGTACGTACCTTCGGGTCGATACTCGCCACATGGCCCTTGAACTGGCGCAGACGGCTGTTCGCCTCGATGCAGACCTGCCGCAAGCTCGCGCACAGCTTGGATTTATGTTGCTTTTGAAAGGCCAGCACGACGCTGCCATGGCCGAATTCGAGCGAGCCTTCGCGGTCAACCGCAATTTCATCGACCATCGATACGCCCAGGTCTTGACGTGTGCGGGCGAGCCGGCAAGGGCGATCAAGGTACTGGAGGCGAACATGCGCTTCGATCCTTTGCACCGCCCTTCTTGTCGTCCGGTTATATGGGCCTGGCAAATTACATGCTCAAACGGTACGGAGAGGCGGTGCGCTGGG
>JASHYD010000739.1 GCA_030043175.1 Xanthobacteraceae bacterium
CGGTGCGCACGCTGCAAACCGTGTTCGCGACTGTCGATTTATACTACTCGGGCTTCGGCGAGGTTGCTGTGGTGGCAACGGACGCGCCGCGCGCGATCGAAGCGGCGGAGCGGCGCGCGTCAGACCTGCAGAAAAGATATGGCTTCCGCTACTCCCTTGCGGACCTGCTCGCGCAGCGCTCAGAACCCGACCCCGGCCCAGGAGAGGTGCTGACCGACGACTTTGCGCCTGTCGATGTCTACATTGCTGACGGGCCGCAATGGAAAAAAGGCGATGACCGGTAGGTTTTGACGCTCGCGTTTCATCCCCGTTTGCGGTGTGATGCCGCGCGAAAGCCAACCATCCAGCAACGCCGTCGATGGACAGCGCGCGCTGTGCTCGCTGCGAAGCCCACGGGATATTGGATCGCCCGCCTTCGCCGCGCATGAGCAAATAAAGGGCAGCCCTGTGCGGCGGCCGTCTCGAAGGATGGCCACGGGCATGGCCGGGGCCGCGATCCTTCGACAGGTGCGCGCAAGCCCGCGCTCCACGAGGGCCTTCATTTCTTCACGCGGTTCTTTCGCCGGCGATGCCATCATCGCAATCAGTTTTCGTGAACGGCACCCGCAAGAAACCCCGCAACCCGCATAGGCAGGCACCCCGATTCTCGGCTATGCTCCTTGATCGGCAAAGCGGTGCCTTGCGGCGCTTACCGCTTTTGTCCCGATCAACAGACCCAAATTTCGCCACTCGAATTCGAACCTCGTTTTTTAAGGTTCGATCCCAGTCGTGAGAGGGACGCTCATGGCCAAACTCAACATCAATGGACGCGTGCATAACGTGCAGGTCGAGCCCGAGACACCGCTGTTGTGGGTGATTCGGGAGCACGTCGGCCTCACTGGCACGAAATATGGTTGCGGCATCGCCCAGTGCGGCGCCTGTTCGGTGCACATCAACGGCGAAGTCATGCGATCCTGCTCGATCCTCGTCGGTGACCTCAAGGCAGGCGACAAGATCGTCACCATCGAAGGGCTGTCGCCCACAAGCTCGCATCCGGTGCAGAAGGCGTGGGCCGCGATCGATGTGCCGCAATGCGGCTATTGCCAGTCCGGCCAGATCATGGCGGCAGCCGCGCTGCTGCGCAAGACGCCCAAGCCGACGGACGAGGACATCGATGAAGCGATGACCAATATCTGTCGCTGCGGCACCTATCAGCGTATCCGCGCGGCAATACACATGGCGGCCGAGATGCCGAGCGGCGGCAAGTCCGCTGCAGTCAACCGTCACAAAGCTTGAGGCTCGGGAGGACTGCCATGAAAGACGTTTCCAGCAAGACGAAGCTTTCTCGCCGTGCCTTCGTGGTCGGCACAACTGCCGTTGCGGGCGGCGGACTGGCGCTCGGTTTTCACATGCCGGCCGATGCCGCGACCACCCGGGCCGCGGCAGCAAATGAGGGCGTCGAGGTCAACGCCTGGGTGGTCGTCAAACCCGACGACGCCTGCGTAATCCGCATCGCCCGTACCGAAATGGGCCAGGGCACCCGTACCGGGCTTGCCCAACTGGTCGCCGAGGAACTCGAGTGCGATTGGAAGAAGGTGACGACCGATTCCATCACTCCCGGCCAGAACCTCGCCCGCAAGCGGGTGTGGGGTGAAATGGGCACCGGAGGCAGCCGGGGCATCCGCACCTCGCACGATTATGTGCGCCGCGGCGGCGCTGCCGCACGCATGATGCTGCTGCAGGCTGCGGCCAAGCGCTGGAATGTCCCGGTCGCCGAACTGACCGTGGCGGACGGCATCATCTCTCATGGCGGGTCGAAGCGGAGCATCAGCTACGGCAAGGTGGCGGCAGCCGCCGCCAAGCTGCCGCCTCCGGATGCGAACAGCATTGCGCTCAAGGACCCACGCGATTGGAAGATTGCCGGCAAGCCGGTCAAACGACTCGACACTGCCGAGAAGCTCAACGGCAGCAAGGTCTATGCGATCGACATGAAGCTGCCCGGCATGTTGTGCGCCGCGATCAAGAGTTGCCCGGTGTTCGGCGGCACGGTGAAAAGCCATGACGACACGAAGATCGCCGGCCGCCCCGGCGTCAAAGGCGTGTTCGGGGTGAAGGATAGTGCGGTCGCGGTCGTCGCCGACACCTGGTACCGGGCCAAGTCGGCGCTGGACGCACTGCCGATCGTGTGGGACGACACTGCCAACTCCGGCCAATCGGACGCCACCGTCGCGGCGCATCTGCGCGAGGGGTTCGACGCCGCCAACAACAATGGCGACCGCCGCAACGGCGACGCCGTCAAGGCGATCGAAGGCGCGACCACAAAGGTCGAGGCGATTTATTCGACTCCGTTCCTCGCCCATGCCACCATGGAGCCGATGAATTGCACCGCCAGGATCTCCGCCGACCGGGCGGAGGCGTGGGTGCCATCGCAGAACGCCGAAGCCTCCTTGGCGGCCTTGTCGGAGGCCTCCGGCCTGCCGCTCGACAAGTGCGAGGTGTACCGCACGGACCCCGGCGGGGGCTTCGGCCGGCGCGGCGGCTCGCAAGATTACGTGCATCAGGCGGTTGAGATCGCCAAGAACTTCCCCAACACCCCGGTCAAAATGATCTGGTCGCGGGAAGAGGATATGACGCACGATTTCTACCGGCCGATCTCGCAGGCCAAGATGGCAGCGGGCCTTGACGAAGAGGGCAAGCTCGTCGGCTTGCATGTGCGCATCTCGGGGCAGTCGATCAACGCCTTTGTCAATCCGGCGCTGGTCGCCGGGGGCAAAGATATGCGCCAGCTGCAAGGCTATGACGTGAACCCGGGCGAAGCCCAGCTCGGCTATGCCGCGCCGAACATGCTCATCGAGTATGTGATGCGCAACACCCACGTCCCGGTCGGCCCGTGGCGCGGCGTCAACACCAATCAGAACGCCGTCTACATGGAATGCTTCATGGACGAGGTGGCGAAGGCCGCGGGGAAGGACCCGCTCGAATTTCGCCGCTCGTTGATGGGCAACTTCCCCAAGCATCGAGCGATCCTCGATGCGGTCGCCGAAAAGGCCGGTTGGGGACAACCCCTGCCTCCCGGCGTTCATCGCGGCATCGCGCAGTTTAATGGTTACGCAACCTACTCCGCCGCGGTTGCCGAGGTGTCCGTGAGCGACACCGGGAAGCTCAAGGTCCGCCGGCTGGTGCTCGGCGTCAATTGCGGCCATCCGGTCAATCCAGACCAGATCGCCGCCCAATGCGAAGGCTCGGTGGCATTCGGGCTGACGGCGGCGCTCTACGGGGAGTGCCCGGTCAAGGACGGCCGCATGATCTCGCTCAATTTCGACACCTACCAGATCATGCGTCTCGCCGAGATGCCGAAGGTTGAGACGATCATCGTGCCCACTTATGACTTCTGGGGCGGCATCGGCGAGCCCACCATCTCGGTGGTCTCGCCAGCCGTTCTCAATGCGATCTTTGCTGCTACCGGCAAGCCGGTGCGCAGCCTGCCGCTGAAGCATGTCAAACTGGTGTAACCCGTGCCCCCGCCTGAAGGCGGGGGCTTTTGCCCCCAGCCTCTGGGCAGTGGGTTGCCAGGTTTGAGGGCCCCAAGCTGGGAAACCGGCGCGGGTTCTCTGCCTGTTTGAACTTGCTCACCGTAAGCGGTCTTTTGGGTCTTTTGGGGACGGCAGGTCAGCGACGCTCTTACGGCTCGCCGAGCGTTCCGCGATCGCGGTGGCGCAAACCTTCGCTGGCACCGCGGTTCGATAACACAAGCCCCAAGGCTCGCTTGCGCCGGGCCTTCAACGCCACTCGATACCTGCATTTCCTGGCGCAAGGTTGCATCGCTTGGCGCCGGTTTCGACGCTATCTGTCGAACAGATACGGTTCGACATGCAGCTCCTCGAAAAGCTCGGAAATCTCAGGCGTCGAGTACCAGCAGGCAACGCTCGCCGGTTACGAAAACCGGGAACACGTTTTCGAGCATCCCCGATGTGCCGCTGCGCCTACGCGGTTGCCCGGTCTATGGGCATTGATTGCGGGCGCCACCTTCGGTGGCATCTCGCAATGACTGGCAGCGCCAATGATCGATTTTATGGAATCGATCGGCTAATTTGTCGGGCAAATAACCTTCGAGGTCAGCCGTGGACGCATACAAAGCTTGCCGCCTGGCAGTCGCGATTCTCTTCAGTCTTCTCGGTGCGGCGATGCCGGCTGCGGCCGAGCCGGATGGTGCCAAAGCGCTGGCATACGCGGCAGTGGAGCGCAACGCGAATGAGATCGCCGCGATCGGCGACAGCGTCTACTACTTCGCCGAACTCGGCATGCAGGAAGTCGAGAGCGCGAAGTTGGTAAGGCAGGTGCTGGAATCGATCGGGTTCACCGTCGAGGTCGGCGGCGCCGGCATGCCGACCAACGTCTGGGCCCACTGGGGCAGCGGTAGACCCCAGATCGCGATCGTGTCCGAAATGGATGCACTTCCGGGCGGCTCGCAGACGCCGGGCAGTATCGAGCGTAAGCCGCTGATTGCCGGCGCGCCGGGCCACATGGAGGGGCACAACACCCATCCTGGCGTCGCGATCGGGGCCGCTTATGCCGTCAAGCAGGCGATGGAGCGTTACAATATTCAGGGCAGCATCGCCATCTCGCTCGGCCCGGCCGAGGAGCAGATCATCAGCCGGCCCTATCTCGTGCGAGCCGGTCAGTTCAAGCAATCGGACATTGCGATCGTGCTGCACATCGGCGACAATTTCGCGGCCGGCTATGGCCTGATGAACTACGCGGCGATCAGCGCGAAATTCACCTTCCACGGCAAGACCGCTCATGGCGCCATAAACCCATGGGACGGCAAGGACGCCGTAGACGCCGTCGAGCTGATGGACATCGGCTTTGACAAACTGCGCGAGCACCTGCGCCCGACTTACCGGGCCCACCGGGCCATCACGGCCGGCGGCATCCAGCCGAACATCATTCCGGACTACGGGCAGATCTGGTGGTTCGTGCGCGACGCCGACATGGCCTCGGCAAAGGAAACATTCGACAAGCTCACGCGGATCGCCGAGGGGGCTGCTCTGATGACGGGCACAACACACCAATACCAGATCGACGCCGCCGCCTGGCCGCAACTTGGCCTCAAGTCCATTGCCGAAGTCCTGCAAGCCAATATAGATGCCGTTGGCATGCCCCAATGGAGCGAGGACGAGCAGGAGTTCGCCCGTAAGTTCCAGGCCGCCATGGGGGTGCGGGTTGTGGGCCTCAACACCAAGCAGACGGCGCTCGGGCAGCGCGTACAATCCGCATCGTCAAACGACAATGGTGACGTCACTTGGGTCGTGCCGAGTGCGGGCCTGAGCTTCCCGGCGAGCGTGCCGGGAATCAGCTACCACAACTGGCAGGCTGCCGTGACGCCAACCAGCACGATCGCCCACAAGGGCATGGCATCGGCTTCAAAGGTCCTGGCTGGAGCAATGCTCGATTTTCTGACCAAGCCTGAACTCGTCGAGCAGGCG
>JASHYD010000740.1 GCA_030043175.1 Xanthobacteraceae bacterium
CGCCCGTACGCGGCGCCGATCGGCATCGCTCCCATGGGCGGGCCGGCAATCGTGTGGCCGGGGGCCGACCGCTATCTCGCGGAAGCTGCGCAGCGGGCGCGGATTCCCTACACACTCGGCACCGTGAGCGGCATGACCATCGAGGCTGCGGCGAAGATCGCGCCCGACGTTCTGTGGTTCCAGCTCTATCGTTTTGCCGGCGATGGACACCGAGTCGGCTTCGATCTGGTGCGCCGCGCCCATGAGGCCGGAGTTCACGTGCTGATGCTGACCCTCGACGTACCAGTCCGCACCACGCGCCCGCGCGAAGTGGCGAGCGGCATCATGACGCCGTTCCGGCCCGATCTCGCAATGGCGCTCGCCATGGCGGCGTCGCCGGGCTGGCTGATGGCGCTATGGCGCAATGGCCATCCGCGGTTTTCCAACCTGATGCCCTATCTGGACACGGGTTCGGGCCACAACGACGTCGCGCGACAGACCAAAAGCTTTGCGCAAGCTGCGATGTTTGCACGTACCGCAATGGTCGGCGCCTTCACCTGGGAGGAGGTCGCCCGCTATCGCGACCGCTGGCGGCGCCCGCTGGTGGTCAAAGGCATCCTCCATCCGCAGGACGCCGATAAGGCGGTGTCGCTCGGGGTCGACGGTCTTGTCGTGTCGAACCACGGCGGCCGACAGATCGAGGCGCTGCCGGCAACGATCGACGCGCTGCCCGCCATCGCGGCTCAGATCGGGACCCGGGCCACTGTGCTGATGGATTCGGGCATCCGCTCCGGCGTCGATGTCGGCCGCGCCCTCGCCCTCGGCGCCGTCGCCGCCTTCGCCGGAAAGGCATTCCTGTGGGGCCTCGGCGCCCTTGGGGAGGCCGGGCCGGGCCACGTAATCGACCTCCTGGTTGAGGAGCTCAGAGCGACGTTGGGGCAGGTCGGGGCCACGCTAGCGACGGTGCGGGAGGTGCAGGCGCGGCATCCGGGCGTGCTGGCCCCGGGCGCGGGCGTCGGGCGGGGCCCTGATCGCCCGCACTGAGGGCGGCGAAATCCGAACAATCGGTTCCACCGATCCGGGGTTCGCTGTGCTCGAACAGGCTACGTGCCACATCCATTTCGGAATCGTCAGTTTGCAGCACGCGAGGGCCGGCCATGGCACGCAAAATCGCCAATGCGACAAGGATACGAGAGCGGCCCGCAACAAGCCTATTTAACTAACTCACCGCTGCTGGCTGATTCGGCGCAACTGGTCACGCGCGGGCGGCTCGGCCCTCGACGCTGACACGACGCCGGTCGTCCATGAAGATGTCGCCTGTGCACGGGGTCAGGTCGAATTGGTTGTAGCCCGGCTCAAGCGCCTGCAAGACACAGTTTTGGAAGAAACCATCGCTCATCACGATACGCGGACTTTGTTTTTTCGGATAGTCGCAGAACCAACCATCGAGATTGCAGATGCTCGAGATCTCGATGCTTAGAGCCGTGCGCGGACTTGGAATGAACTCACGCCGCTCTCCGGTTGGTATGCGCCATCATCGCGCCGTCGATCGAGTCGATTGATCATGAGCCTGCGCCCGAACCCCAAGCGGCCCATTAGCAGGAGGGGAATTTAGATTGCAATGAATGATGACGCGGGTCGGCAGGGCCATCAAGCTAGGGGGAGTTTCCCAAGTCTTGAAGATCAAAGCCGTGATCGGATGTTCGCGAGTTTGTGGCGCAGGCAAGCACCAGCCCTCATCAAGCGCTTTCGCAAAGTCGCGGGCGCCGATGAACCGAATCCGGCCGCACCAGCGAAGCCAGCTTCAACATCCACACTGGCCGCATGCCACGCCGCCCTACCGACCTGCGAAAAATAGTCATTGCGGCAGTTTAGATCACCAGCAGCATAGGCACCCTCATGCAATGCTTTAGCCACCAAGCTGCGGGGAAGCGTAAGACGCCTATTCAATTAGTCGCTCGAACTGCTCATGCGCGCCCATGCGCGACCAGCTCATTGCGAGCCTTTAGCCCGTCCTGGCGCGCGGAAACCGCCGCGTCAGCGCTGGAGCCTCGTTTACCTCTCTGCGAAGTAAAGACGCATCGATCATGGCAAAGTCTCGACTTCTCAACGTTCATGGGATAAAGACGCGCGCGCGTGGGTCACGCGCGTCCACCCGTCAATAATTGGCCAGGTGTTGGGCACGGTGAACGGCGGTGAGTGTAAAGCTATGAAATGACAATAGAAACGGCGCCGGATCAGCCATCAGTTTGGCAATGTCTGCGCCCATTTTGAGGCGGGCGGCCGCCCAATGTCGAAAAGAAAAGTTCCATATGCCGGACGGGCCCTCCGTTTGGCGGATAAGAGCCGAGGACATTAAATGATAGCTTTGTGGATCATCGTCCTGTGTGGGGCGCTGGCGATCGCTTTCGCGATCTGGGCGATCCAGTCGGTGATGGCCTCCGATGCCGGCAGCGCCAGGATGCAGGAGATATCCGAGGCGGTGCGCGAAGGCGCGCAGGCCTACCTCAAGCGGCAATACAGCACGATCGCAATTGTCGGCGTCGTGATCTTCCTGATCGTCGGTTACTTCCTCGGCTGGCTGGTGGCGGTCGGCTTTGCGGTCGGTGCGGTGCTTTCGGGGCTTGCGGGCTTCATCGGCATGAACGTCTCGGTCCGCGCCAATGTGCGCACCGCCCAGGCCGCCATCGGCTCGCTTGCCGGCGGCCTCGAAATCGCTTTCCGGGCCGGCGCCATCACCGGCCTCCTGGTGGCGGGTCTCGCCCTCCTCGGCGTCACGCTCTATTTCGGCTTCCTCACGGGGGTGCTCGGCCTTGCGCCTAACGACCGCACCGTCATCGACGCCATCGTGGCGCTCGGCTTCGGCGGGTCGCTGATCTCGATCTTCGCCCGCCTGGGCGGCGGCATCTTCACCAAGGGGGCGGACGTCGGGGGAGACCTTGTCGGCAAAGTGGAGGCCGGTATACCGGAGGACGATCCGCGCAATCCGGCCACCATCGCCGACAACGTCGGCGATAATGTCGGCGACTGCGCCGGCATGGCCGCCGACCTGTTCGAGACTTACGCGGTGACGACCGTCGCCACTATGGTGCTGGCTGCGATCTTCTTTGCCGGAACGCCGATCCTCGCCAACATAATGACGCTGCCGCTCGCCATCGGCGGGGTGTGCATCATCACGTCGATCGCCGGCACATTCTTCGTGAGGCTGCCGGCCAGTCAATCGATCATGGGGGCACTCTACCGCGGCTTGGTTGCGACCGGAGCGCTGTCGCTCGTCGGCATCGCGCTGGTGATCTGGCTCCTGCTCGGGTTCGGACAGCTGCCCGGCGTGCAATATAGCGGCGCGTCGCTGTTCGTTTGCGGCCTCGCCGGGCTCGCGGTGACCGGACTCATCATCTGGATTACCGAATACTATACCGGCACCGGCTTCCGTCCGGTGCAGTCGATCGCCAAGGCGTCGATCACTGGCCACGGCACCAACGTCATCCAGGGCCTCGCGATTTCGCTAGAGGCGACGGCCTTGCCGGCGCTTGTTATCATCGCTGGCATCCTGGTGACCTATTCGCTCGCCGGGCTGTTCGGCATCGCCGTCGCGGTCACCACTATGCTGGCGCTCGCCGGCATGGTCGTGGCGCTCGACGCCTTCGGACCGGTCACCGATAATGCCGGCGGCATCGCCGAAATGGCCGGCCTGCCCAAGGAGGTGCGCAAGTCCACCGACGCCCTCGACGCGGTCGGCAACACCACCAAGGCCGTGACCAAGGGATACGCAATCGGGTCCGCCGGTCTCGGTGCACTGGTGTTGTTTGCGGCCTACAATGAAGACCTGAAGTTCTTTATCTCCGATGCAGCGAGATATCCGTACTTCCAGAACGTTTCGCTGGATTTCTCGCTCAACAATCCCTACGTGGTGGTGGGCCTCTTGTTCGGCGGCCTGCTTCCCTATCTGTTCGGCGCCCTGGGGATGACCGCCGTCGGCCGTGCCGCCGGATCGATCGTCGAGGAGGTGCGGCGGCAGTTCCGCGAGAAGCCCGGCATCATGAAGGGCACCGATAAACCGGATTATGGCCGCGCCGTTGACCTGCTGACCCGCGCTGCGATTAAGGAAATGATCGTTCCGTCGCTGTTGCCGGTACTTTCGCCGGTATTTGTCTATTTCGTCATCTATGCCATCGCGGGCGGCGGTCCTGCCGGCAAATCAGCAGCGTTCTCGGCAGTCGGCGCGATGCTGCTCGGCGTCATCGTCACTGGGTTGTTCGTGGCGATCTCCATGACCTCGGGCGGAGGCGCCTGGGACAACGCCAAGAAGTACATCGAGGATGGCCATCACGGTGGCAAGGGATCAGATGCCCACAAGGCTGCGGTGACCGGCGACACCGTCGGTGATCCCTACAAGGATACCGCCGGTCCGGCTGTCAATCCGATGATCAAGATCACCAATATCGTGGCGCTGCTATTGCTGGCGGTGCTCGCGCGTTGATTACGCGTGGTCAGGCATGGGAACGCAGAGGCGACCGGCGACCCCCTTGGTCGCCGGCGGGTGCGCCGACCGCCCACGCAACCAAACGCGCGCGGTCGCGGCTGAGATTCCCTGTCAGGACTTGAAGATCTTGAACATGAGGCCGAGCGTGTTTTGCTCGACACCCCCCGAGGGAGTGGTACGGCTGATGTAGTCGAAGATCTTGCCGTCCTTGAGGCCGTAGTCGGCGAGCCTTTGAACTCTGCGGCTCTTATCGAAATAAACTGCGATAACGCGGCGGTCGACCTCTTTTTGTGGCAGAAAAGAGGTTTGCTCGGCGCGCTGCGAGATATAGTAGAATACCTCGCCGCTGATGGTGGCCACCGTCGAAGGCGTGCCGAGCACAATCAGCACCTGCTCCTGCGATGAGCCAAGCGGAAGCTGCTCCAGTGCGCCTTCCGGAACCATGTAGCCGTGATGGTAAACCTGGGTGCAGCCGCCGAGCGCCGCGCCGGCAATAAGTGCCGCGCCGATGGCGAATGAATGCCAACCTTTCAAGCGCCCCTTGAAGTCGTTTATCCGACTCAAATTCTAGCATCCCCGTTTGCGTCGAAACGCGAGACTGACCTACCTCGCGCCCGCACCAATTACAACAGCGACCGTGCCGTGCAATCAACCCTGGCCACCTGGGGAGGGTAGGGAGCGGGATTTCTATGGCGCCATCGTGGCGCAGACGCGCGAGGTCGCATACTGGCGGCTTGCCGATGGCGTTTGCACCGG
>JASHYD010000741.1 GCA_030043175.1 Xanthobacteraceae bacterium
CCGGCCGAGAAAGTGGCACCTCAGAATCCACCCGCAGTTCACAACCAAGCACCAAATGGTCGCCTCGGCGAACCGCAAGATCGCGGCCGCACCGAGACGACCGGGCAGGCTCCTCACGAGAGTCAACAGGACCGGCAGGGCGAACGCAACTCGCCGCAGGAGCACGGCAAGGCCGAGCAACCTCTAGGATCTGAGCGGAACGAGCAAAACCGTACGACCGGCCAGGCACCGCGGGAAGATCGGACGAACCGTTCGTCGGAGCAGAACAGGCCAGGACAGGAACAAGAGAGAATTGACCGACCCCACGAGAACCCCGCGACGACCGGCCAGGGCGCGGCGGGGACGAAGGCCAACATCAATCTCACACCGGAGAAGCGCACCCGAATCCACGAGGTGATCGTCCACGAGCGAAACGCTCCGCGGGTGAGCAAACCGGATTTCAGCGTATCTGTCGGTGCCCGTGTGCCCCGTACCGTGCGGTTCACAGCTCTTCCGCGGACCATTGTGGAAATCGAACCGGCATGGCGCGGTTTTGAATATTTCATGATCGGAGATCAAATCGTGATCGTGGATCCGAGGTCGATGGAAATCGTGGCGGTCGTCGAGGCGTAACCGCGACGTTGCTTTGCGACGTCAGCAAAGGCGACGCCCGCAGTGATTGCGCGACCCGCGTCCGGTGGCGCGGGTCGCACCTTGGTGACGACTCAATTAGCCTGCCAACCACCAGACGCCGCCTTTTATGTTGCGACGCGTAGGGCGAAAACGAGAGAGGAGCGGATATGGAAGCTCGCTTACGATTGCCGCACTCTTTGTCGCAACCTCGTCCGATGCGGCGCCCACACAACACAGGATCCGAAGAGCCCAGAGGGATCGGTCGCAGGCGAAGGAGCGGCGGGGCCCTTCCCGCCGGGAGACCGCGAGCAGTAGCGTGGCGGTTGTTGAGCGTCGCGGGAGCCTACCCGCGCTCCGGTACGAGGGCGAGCGTGCCGGCGCGCTGCTACGCGCGAGGCTGACGATAGCCCTCGTTCGCCTGTGAGTCATATGAGAACCGCATGCTCCAGGACCGCTACGTAGACAATGCACATTTCCTTACACGCGACAGGAAGTCGCATAAGAGCTTATCATGATGGTGCCGGCCAGCGTCCGTGATCGTTGATTAAGTAGCTCGCTCTCGAACCTGTGATAGGACGGTCGCGATCGTTCGCGAATGCGTGAAAGGGGATCCAGGAACCAGAACTTCATCAGTGGACTTCTCTGTCCGGTAGCCGGTATAGAGAATTACCGTCTATTGGGGAGGTGTTCCATGTGGATTCAAACTCGAGCAAAGCATTATCGCGACCTGAGTGTTGCCGCCTCGCGACAATTAGCTTCACAACCGAAACTCAAAAAAACCCAGTGTGAATGGCGGGGCCGCCGCATCCATTAGGACGTTAGAGCTGCGAATTAACGAACGGCATCTACCGCGGCTGCGCGCATCTTGCGGCCGCTATTGCCGCGCGCGATTGGGAGCCTAAAGAGCCCGGAAATCGCCTCGCATTCAATCCTGTTATAGAGCGCGGATATTGGTCAATGACGTCAGCATATGCTCCGACTGTTGGTTCATACCGCCCGCCCGCACCGGTCCCATGCCCTCAGCCGCTAGGACTCGTTCCGCTCGTTCGCACGCTGATGCGCAACCCGGTCGAGTGCTGGGCTGAGGAACATTTCCGGAAGGCTTGCGTGACGGTCAGGTTGCCCATGTTGAATGCTGTGCTGGTCCACGAGCCGAAAGCCATTCGCCGGGTGCTGCTCGAAAACGCCGCGAACTATATGAAGGATTCGTTGCAGCGCCGCGTGCTGTCGGCAGGCCTCAATGACGGCCTGCTCAGCGCCGAGGGATCCCAATGGCAAATGCAACGCCGCAGTCTCGCCCCGATGTTCACCCCCAAGACAGTCCTTGGTTTCCTCCCCGCCGTCCTCGCGGCGGTTGCTACCCTCTGCGAGCGATGGCATCGCCATCGCGGCGACCGAGCCCTCGATGTCGCCGCTGAAATGACGCGCCTCACCCTCGACGTCCTGGAGCGCACCATCTTTTCTGATGGCCTAGGTCGCGATGTGGATGAAATCCGCCATGCTATGGGGGTCTATTTCAACACCATCGGCCGGATTAGCCCGTTGGATATCCTTGGCGCGCCTGACTTTCTACCGCGAATCGGTCGCCTGCGTGTGAAGTCCACGCTTCGCTTTTTCGAGTCTGCCATTGACCAAATCATCGCGACGCGACGGCGGCGCCTCGAAGAACGACCGAGTAACGGGCCCGAAGATATTCTCACGCTCCTTCTCGGAGCGCTCGATCCGGACACCAGCACGCACATGACGGCGGCGGAAGTCCGGTCGAACATCCTGACCTTCATTGCTGCCGGTCATGAGACAACCGCAAACGCTCTAACCTGGTCGCTGTTTCTCTTGTCCCAATCGCCAGAATGGCGCTCGCGCGTCGAAGCCGAATGCGACAGCGCGATAACGGGCCCTATCAACGGCGTGCTCGATCGCCTCGTTGTGACGCGGGCTGTCATCGAGGAGGCTTTGCGACTATATCCGCCAATTGCAGCCATCAGCCGCGTCGCTATGGATACGGACGAACTCGCGGGTGTGCCTATCCGGCGCGGCTCTCTGATCGTGATCGCGCCTTACGTGCTGCATCGGCATCGACTCCTGTGGAATTGCTCCGAACACTTCGACCCTGCCCGATTTCTCGGGAACGAGCGCAAGGAGATGGATCGCTTCGCATATATCCCGTTTGGGGCCGGTCCTCGGACCTGCATCGGCGCGACGTTCGCCATGCAGGAAGCAACGTTGGTGCTTGCAACCATCATACATCATTTCCGGCTTGAACTTGCCTCCGGACATGCTGTGTGGCCCGTCCTTCGCGTAACGTTGCGGCCGACAGGCGGCCTTCCGATGGTTGCGAAGCCGCGCAGATCGTAGCCGATCGGACGTGACATGATCCCCTTATTTTGCCAACCAAAGCAAATCCGATTTGGCTGCACCCTGCGTCTTGCCATTGCGAGCTTGGGTGATGATTGCACTGACCGCTCACCGTCGGCGGCAGTCGGCCAACACGGAAGCTATCGAGATGTAAGACTGCCGTCCACAGTGGAGCACCACGGGCGAATTTAACCTGGAGCTGCCATATCGCACCCCGCCCCGCTCCATCGCCGTCGGCCCGCACGGCGGGCGTGGGCAAGATGTGTCGCCGAGCGACTTGTGGTTCAAGCAATTTGGTAGCACCATGCTGAACATGGAGATCAGAGATGCTGTGGCGGAGGATGCGCCAGCTGCCTGCCAAGTGATACGGCGTTCAATAACGGAGCTATGCGTTGCGGATCATGGGAATGATCCGACGATTTTGATGCGATGGCTCGGCAACAAGACGCCCGAAATCACCGCCTCGTGGATAGCCCGGGCCGGCAATTCTCTGCTCGTTGCGGTCGAACACGACGCGATCCTCGCGGTAGGTTCCGTCACCGACGCTGGGGAGATAACCTTGAACTACGTCTCACCAGATGCAAGATTTCGCGGTGTAAGTCGGGCGTTACTGGGCGCGCTTGAAGCAAGGGCGATCGAGCGGGGAAATGCGAGATGCACGCTCACCAGCACTCAGACGGCGCGTCGCTTTTACAAGTCCAACGGTTATGTTGAAGAGAGAACATTGGCCGGCAAATTCGGCACCGCCGGGAGTTACCTGATGTCGAAGCCTGTACGCTGAAAAGATCGCAGATCTTTTTTCACCACTTAATCGGTTCTCATTGGGGCGCCATCCTTCGGTTGCCGCAAGCAGCTGGGCCGCCGGCCAAGAGCGGTGCGACGGGCGAAATGATGAGCGACGACCCTCCAAGCCGCTAAGCGGCTCCGGAGGGAGTTTCTGTCCTTGCAGCCCAGGCCGGCTCGCAACCTGAGGGTCTCAATCCGTCAACCAGCATCGAAAAGGGCTGCGGCTTGATCTCGTGTTGCTCGGGTGACGATCATGCGGTGTGCCAGCCGTAAGCCACGCCGCGCAGACAAGTTACCGCGTCGATGACAGCGCCTTGTCGAGCCAGCCGTAGATCACCGCAGCGATCTCCTTGTTGTTCTTCTCCTGCATCATCACGTGGCTGTTGCCATGGATGCCGAGCTCGGCAAGCCTGATCCAGTTCGGCTTGAGACCAGCCTGCTGCAGATACTTAACGGTGCAATGGTCGTACGGTGCGTGATACGAGGCTTCCGATGTCATGACCATGATTGGCATCTTCTGCAGGTTGGGAAGCGCATGCGCCGGCTCCGCCTGCTTCCAGCAGGTCACCAGTTCAGGCCCATCGGCTTTGTCCTCGCGCACGAAAGATAGCTCGGATGCATCCTTGATGGCGGGCGCATAGGTCAGTGGCACTGCGGTGATTCCATATGGGAGAGCCACCGGCCCATCCTTGAACCAATCCGGCGTGCCGAGGAGCTCGATGCTGTGCACCGGCGGCCCGTTGGGCTCGATCCCCACGATGGCCTTCACCAAATCGGGCCGCGCATCGGCGACCGGCCAAGCGAAAGCGCCGGCTTGCGAATGCACCAACAGGATCGAAGGGCCGATCTTGTCGAGGAGTGCCACGAGCGCATCGCGGTTGAGGAACTGCTGCTTGGTGAAATCCTTAATCTCCGGCACGTAGCTGCCGACCATCTGCATGGTCACCGGATCATCCGGCAGGCCGGTCCCGGGCCACTGGGTGTGCAGGTGCGCCTGCGGCCAGAGCTTGAACTTCTCCTGCTGCAGATAGCGCCGCTCCCCGCTTTCGCCGTCCGCCAGCGTCTGCGGCCCGTAGACCTGCGTTACGTAGCCGGAACGCCCGCGTCCCGGCTGGTCCACCACGTAGACGGCGTAGCCACGCCGCGCGAAATACTGCGCCCAGCTTTCTCGCCCATCCGGGGTACCGGTGTAGGTGGTGCCGGTCCGCGTTCCGCCATGCACCATGATGATCGGATACGGATGCGTCTGGTTCGTCGGGATGCGTGTCTCCACGTACATCTGCCCGACCACATAGCTGTGGCCGTTCACCGTCGTGGTATGGCCGCCGACATAGAAGAAGCCGTCCCGCGCGAGGGCAAGCGGCGGATCATCATCGGCCCGTGCGGCCGGGATGATCACGGCCCAGGCAAGCATCACTGCGAGAAGTTTGCGATTCATGCTGGAGGACCTCCCGTAGCTGCGCTGCGAGTGACTTTGGTATCACCGACCGCATCTGTCTTCATCTAGGTTGTTGCCCCCGGAGGACCCTTTGACCTCACCGGCAGCAACGGGTCGAGGCGCCGTGGTTTTCGACATGCCAAACAATATACTTTCGTCAAGGCGAAGGACGGCGAGTCGAAAACAGGCGGATTTTGCATCGCCGCTTGGTACACATGCATTCCGTACGTCTGACTACGGTCCAGCAAGTGCGGGGGTGGTCGGCGGCGGACGCCGGTGGTTTGTGGCCTGCTCATAGGCATAAGCAAGTTTGATGAGCTGTGGTTCACTCCACGATCGACCCAAAAGCTCTACCCCCACCGGCAGGCCGTCCGGGGTAAGGCCGGCAGGAATGACAATAGCTGGCAGGCCAGAGTTGGAGGCAAAACGGCAATTGGTGCCCAATTGCGCTTGACCGATCAGATTCGCCTTGCGGCGAATCGTCGGGTAGGCCAGGGCCTCGACGTGATTGTCGGCCATTGCCTTTAAGATTGCCTCCCGCAAGCGATCGCGTTTGAGCCTGTGCTCCAGGTATTCCTTGGTGTCTCTGGAATCGGTGGACTGCGAATTGCTCAAGTTATCCTTCACGGCGGGGTGGAATTTTCCTGACGCCAGCACTTCTTCGAGCGAGTGCACTGGCGCAGTTGGGCGTGCGGCCAAATAGGAATTGAAGTCAAACTTGAAGTCCTGACGAATAATCAGATTACCGCCGAATCGGTCTGTAAGCAGCTCCGTTAGACCAGGAATTTCGATCTCGACGAGATCAGCTCCCTGACTTTTCATTTCGTTGAGCGCCGCCCTCACGATTGTGGCAATCTCAACATCCTCCGGGTCCGGAGCGAATAGGCTCGTCACGATGCCAATGCGGGCTCCGCGTAGGCCGGTTAGTCGGAGAAAGTCGGTATAACTGTTGGGAGTGTTGCCGACGCTGGCAGCAGTCTGCGGGTCGGCAGCATCGTAGCCGACGATGGCATCGAGAACAATGGCGAGGTCTGTGACGTTCCTTCCGATCGGACCGCCAATGTCCTGCGTGCTCGAGAGTGGGATGATACCGATACGGCTGGCCAGTCCCTGGGTCCCGCGAATACCGACCAGACTGTTATGGAATGCTGGAATCCGAATTGAACCACACGTGTCGCTTCCCATGCCTATTGCCGCAAAGTTGGCGGCGACGGCAGCGCCTGTGCCGCCGCTCGACCCGCCCGGATTCCGGTCAGGCGCGTACGGATTGCGGGTCGAGCCAAACAACGAGCCAACCGTCGTAATTCCATACGCGAACTCGTGCATGTTTGTTTTGGCGATGATGATTGCACCAGCGGTGCGGAGCTTCTTTACCAAATGCGCGTCGTCCGACGGTATCCAGCCCGCAAGGGAAAGCGAACCGTCGGCTGTCTGCATACCGATGGTCTCATAGTTGTCCTTCACAACAATGGGGATTCCGTGCAGCGGACCGCGCACCATACCAGCCCGCCGTTCGGCATCCAGTGCCTCTGCCTGCGCCAGTGCCTTTGCATTGATTGCGCTGATGGCGTTCAGCATCGGACCTTTTTGATCATAGGCTTCAATGCGGGCGAGATACATCGTCACCAGATCGCGCGATGTGATGATCCCCGCCGAGAGAGCCGCCTGCAATCGCGGAATCGTCGCCTCCATGATTTCAAACGACGGTCGCGACTGAGCATTGGCATACCGAACAATCCCAACGGCAGCCAGTGCAAGCAGGAACGCGAAGACGTGCGTGGTGCGGTTATTCATGATGTTCGTCCTCGCTTCTCGGACAGCTCTACGCAAATTTACAGCCTAAGCTTCAAGGTTGGATCTGTACCCAGCCATCCTGCTGCAGCTGTACCAAACGCAGGTTAGCGCCGCTGTTCACCTTCACCCCTTCCAGCAGGTTCGCGTTGACCCAGCCGTTGGTACGCGCAGTCTGGCCGCACTCCTCGAACTGCACGCCGTCGCGCTGCAACCCAATGATGATCTCCTTGTAGGGGTTGCCGCGGTCGGTCCGCCGATTGTGGCCGTAGGCTTTGTCGTTAAGCAGCATGTAACCGGCTGCGCCATGGAATACCGCGATGATCTCGATCAGCGTGTTGCTGGCCTGGTAATTTTGCAGCATCAACCGAATGTAGTTCAGACCGATCGACTGGTCCCCGGCGAAGGCCAGGTGATCCATGTTGAACACCACGCGTGAGGGCCGGAGTTGCACCGGGACGTCGATGCGCAGTTCGTTGGCAGCGG
>JASHYD010000742.1 GCA_030043175.1 Xanthobacteraceae bacterium
GCCGCGCCCCATAGGCGGCCACCACCTCGTCGGGCACATCTTCGCGCGCGAGGTCGGCCAGCGCCTGGGCGGCGGCGATCTTCATCTCCATGTTGATCGTGGTTGCGCGCACATCGAGCGCGCCACGGAAGATATATGGAAATCCAAGCACATTGTTGACCTGGTTGGGGTAGTCGGACCGCCCCGTCGCCATGATGGCGTCGCTGCGGACCTCTTCGACCTCCTCGGCGGTGATTTCCGGATCCGGATTGGCCATTGCAAAGATGATCGGCTTTGCCGCCATCGACTTGACCATGTCCTGGGTGACCGCGCCCTTTGCGGATAAGCCGTAGAAAACGTCGGCGCCTTCCATCGCCTGGGCAAGCGTCCGTGCGTTGGTTTTGGTTGCGAAGGCGGATTTCCATTGGTTCATGCCCTCGGTGCGCCCCTCGTAGATCACTCCCTTGGTGTCGCACAGAACCAGATTCTCAGGCCTGAAACCGATCGCGCGCAGAAGCTCCAGGGAGGCAATCCCGGCCGCCCCAGCCCCGTTGCAGACGAGCTTGGTGTCGGCGATATCGCGACCAGTGAGATAGAGGGCATTGATAAGACCCGCGGAGGCGATGATGGCGGTCCCGTGCTGGTCGTCGTGGAACACCGGAATGTCGAGCAATTCGCGCAGCTTCTGCTCGATGATGAAGCATTCGGGCGCCTTAATGTCTTCGAGGTTGATCCCGCCCCAGCTCTTGCCGAGCAGCTTGACGCAGTTGACGATCTCGTCAGGGTCTTGTGACGACACTTCGAGGTCGATTGAGTCAATGTCCGCAAAACGCTTAAAGAGCACCGCTTTGCCTTCCATCACCGGCTTTGCGGCAATCGCCCCCAAATTGCCGAGCCCAAGGATGGCAGTGCCATTGGTGATGACAGCGACGAAATTGCCTTTGGTCGTATAGTCGAATGCAAGAGCCTCGTCGTGGGCGATCGCCAGCACCGGCACGGCGACGCCCGGAGAATAGGCGAGTGACAGGTCGCGCTGTGTCGCCATCGGTTTGGTTGCCACCACTTCCAGCTTGCCGGGACGCCCCTGACTGTGGAAGAGCAAAGCTTCCTGATCGGTGAAAGTCGGCCTGTTATTGCGGCCGTGGAATTTTCCAGCCATCATGTCTCCCCGCGTCCCGCTCTTATGGGCTGCCGCGGAACTTACCGGAAGCCCCCACGTCTGCTCAAGGCGGATTAATCGGGGGAGGGTGCGTTTGCGCCAGGCAACGTGCGGTCAACCGCCGCGCGGGGCCACGATGCTCGCTCGCCGCTCTTCTCAGAGCTTTGATCTACCACCAGGCGAACTTTGTTGATTCGGCACGAGTTGAACCTTGCGCCAGCGCGGAGTAATCGAGGGCGGCACTGAGAACCGCATTCGCACCGGAGATGATGGCCTGCCATGATCCGCTTCCTGTTACGGACGCTCGGCCTGCTGTTCCTCGCTGCGGCCTTTATTTTCCTCGTCTACGACGGCACGAGATCGATCGCCGCGAATATGCTTTTGTATTCCAAGGTGGATGAAATCTGGTCGCTGGTCCATCAGGCAAGCCTGCAACAGCTCCAGCCGCTCATCGAGAAGAATGCCCCGCCATGGCTGTGGGATCCGGTGATGACGACAATTCTCGATGCACCCGCTATCGTGGTTCTCGCGGTGGTAGGGGCGATCTTGATCGTATTGGGCCGCCGGAAAAAGCCGCTGATCGGCTATGCCCGTTAGCCGGGGTCCCCCGGTGCGCAACCGACCGCCTCCGCCTGGGATGGCCGGCCCACCTTCCGCGGTTCCCCACCGGGGCACCAAGGTAGTCCCCGGAACTCTCGTGTCGCCTCGCGGACGTTCCCGCAAGCCGTGCGAAACCGCCCGCCAAGGCTTATATTGGTTCAGAGCGACGAGGAGATCTCGATGTTCACGCTCAAGAAAAAACTTGAAATGCCAAGCGCCGCTACGGCGTTGCCGGGTCGCAACGAGCCGATCGCGACGGCATCGCGCCATTTTGTCAATGGCCGCCCGCTCAAGGGGCCTTACCCGGAGAGCTTCGAGACCGCGATCTTCGGCTTGGGATGCTTCTGGGGCGCGGAACGCAAGTTTTGGGAATTGGGCGACGGGATTCATGTCACCGCGGTCGGCTATGCGGGCGGGTTCACTCCAAATCCCACCTATCACGAGGTTTGTACGGGCCAGACCGGTCATGCTGAGGTCGTGCTGGTCGTGTTCGATCCCAAGAAGATTTCCTACGAGAAGTTACTCAAGACCTTCTGGGAGAGCCATGATCCCACTCAGGGGATGCGGCAAGGTAATGATATCGGCGCCCAATACCGATCGGCTATCTACGTGAACTCGCCAGCCCAGCGTGCGGCCGCTGAGGCCTCAAAGACGATGTATGAGACAGCAATTGCCGCCCAAGACTACGGCCCCATCACGACCGAGATTCTAACCGCCCCGGAATTCTACTTTGCCGAGGACTATCATCAACAGTACCTGGCAAAAAACCCGTCCGGCTATTGCGGCCTCGGCGGCACGGGCGTGAGCTGCCCGATCGGGACCGGGGAAGGCGCCGCACCAGTGTGAGGAGGAGGCCGCGCGGGCGGCCGGTTCCGTCAGCGCCGACAGCATGCGCGGGTCGGTCGCCCAGGATTGTCCGCGTCCGCCGGACCGGGCAAGGCTGACCAGCTCTCCAACAGCCTGGACATCGCCTCAATGGCTGACGCGGCACCGCGGCCGCGGCGAGTCAGGGCATGACTCGCCGGAACGCGACGCCGCGCCGACGCCCGATAAGCGGCTTGGTTTGGGGACGAGCATTGCCTGCGGCAAGCCCCGCGCTAGCTACCCGCAAGCCGAGGGAGGACAGGATGGGCGGGGTGGGCCCTCGCAGGAGAGCGGCGGGATGCCTTCATCACCCGACGGATTTGGCGAGCCAGGCGAGGGTGCGCTCCAGCGCCTCTTTGTGGGCCGCCTCGTTGTAGCTGCCGCGCTCGTCGCACGAAAAGCCGTGGCCCGCATGGTAGACGTGAACCTCGACATCGGGACGCTTCTGCTTGACGATTGCGACGTCGCTCATCGGGATCGACTGATCCTGGTCGCCGAAATGCAGGAGCGTCGCAACCTTCGGCTTTTGGTCAGCATTCCGCGCGATGGCGCCGCCGTAATAGCCGATCGCACAGGACAAGCCGTCGAGATTGCAGGCAGCGAGGAATGCGACGCTGCCGCCCATACAGTAGCCCACGATGCCGACCCTTCCGGCGCCTTTGACGGCGTCGATTGCGGCCGCCGTATCGCGCATCATGGCTTCCCAGTCGATCTTCGCAATGAAGGTGCGCGCATTTTCAACCTCGGCGGGCGAATAACCGCATTCGAAGTTCGGCGATATGCGGTCGAACACCGCCGGCGCTACGCAAGCGTAACCCAAGGCCGCAAAGCGATCGCAGACGTTGCGGATGTGGTGATTGACCCCGAAAATCTCCTGGATCACCACGAGCCCACCCTTCGGGCTACCGGGCGGATCGGCGCGATAGCCGCCGAGAGTAAAACCGTCGGAAGCGGTTAGCGAAATCTGCGTACCCAACTTGGACCTCCCACCAATGTGAAAACGCCGGCATACACCGGGACGCCAATATTCGAGCGTGGGCCCGCAAAAGCAACAGGGCGGTTCACTACGTCCTCTTGACAAATATCTCAAGGCTGCCTTCATCTGTAACCGCAATCTGAAACGGAGGTGACAGATGATTCCACCGGGTCAGAATGCCGCGACGATTGCTGTCGCAGACGTTCGGGCGCCAGCATAGCGGCCAACTACGAACGGCATGCCGAGAGCGGCCTCGGGGTCGCATCAGTGAGGCAAGACCCCATCTGGCCGCTCCCGGCGTGTGTGCCTAAATGCTGTGCCTAAATGCGAGAAGTTAAGTTGCGGCAAAATGGCGTGGGCGTTTCCCAGGGCACCCCGCGCGTCCTTTCACGGACCGCCGCAAGCCGATCACTGCGATGAGCCGACCCGCTCTCTCGGTTTCCCGCGCATCTATCGATTGCGGCTCGGCCTCTTGTGGCTCGCCGAAAGGTCCGGGTGGCTCGCCCGCAAATCTGTTCATAGCGGGCGGTGGTTCAATGTGATCGCAATGCGCCCTAAATGTCGGCTATCTGCTGGACTTTCCCGGGGCGTCAATACATGGACCTCCACACGGCCGGACATCACGGTGGCGTCGCCACCGCTCCCCATCACGCCGCCGCCGAGGCCGGACGTGCAATCCTGGCCGAAGGCGGAAACGCCCTGGAGGCCATGATCGCCATGGCGGCCACCATCGTGGCCGTCTACCCGCACATGAACCACATCGGCGGCGACGGATTCTGGCTGCTGCGGCAACCTGGCGGCCGAGTGCATGCTCTGATGGGATCCGGCCGCGCCGGGGCTGATGCGCGAATCGATCTCTATCGCGAGCAAGGTCACGACGAAATCCCGGCGCGTGGGCCGCTCGCCGCGCTCACCGCGCCGGGCGCCGTCGCGGCCTGGATGCTGGCCCTCGAAGCCGCCAAGGCGCACAATGGCCGCCTCCCGCTCGCGACGTTGCTCGACCCTGCGATCCGCTGTGCCCGCGATGGCTATGTGGTAACCCGGAGCCACGCACAGCTCATTGCCGGCAACTTTGCTGAGCTCAAGGACATCCCGGGCTTCGCGGCAAGCTTTCTTAGCGACGATAAGCCTCCTGCGGTCGGGACGATATGCCGTCAGCCCGCGCTCGCCGCCACTCTCGATCACCTCGCCACCGCGGGCCTCGAGGACTTCTATCGCGGCGACGTCGGACGCGAGATCGCGGCCGATTTGAAGCGGATCGGCAGCCCGGTCACCCGCACCGATCTTGAACGCACCCGCGCGGTTGTGGCTGAGCCGCTGAGCCTCGCGATCGATGCCGGCACGCTTTACAACACACCGCCGCCGACCCAAGGACTTTCCTCGCTGATCATCCTCGCCTTGTTCACCCGTCTGGGGGTGGCGGATGCCGAGAGCTTCGAGCACGTCCACGGCCTGGTCGAAGCCACAAAGCGTGCGTTCAGGTTGCGCGACCACGTCATTACCGACCCGGACCGCCTTGCAGGGCCGCTCGAACACTATCTCGGCGAGAAATTCCTCGACTCCGAGTTTGCGAAGATCGACCGCCGCCGGGCTGCCGAATGGCCGCTGTCCAGGAACGCCGGCGACACCGTCTGGATGGGCGCAGCCGACGCCAGCGGGCTCGTGGTGTCCTACATCCAGTCGAACTATTGGGAATTCGGCTCGGGCTGCGTGCTGCCGACGACGGGCGTGCTGATGCAGAACCGGGGGGCAAGCTTTTCGCTGGACCCCAAGTCGCTCAATGCGCTCGCGCCGGGTCGCCTGCCGTTTCACACGCTCAATCCGGCACTTGCGGTGCTGCGTGACGGCCGCCTCATGGCCTATGGCACAATGGGAGGCGACGGGCAGCCGCAGACGCAGGCGGCGGTTTTCACCCGTCATGTGATCTATGGCGTTCCGCTCGCAGATGCGCTCGCACGGCCGCGGTGGCTGCTTGGCCGCACCTGGGGCTCAGCCGTCGCCAGCCTGCGCATGGAAGATGGCTTTGACGGCAACGTGATCGATCGCCTATTGGGGGCCGGAC
>JASHYD010000743.1 GCA_030043175.1 Xanthobacteraceae bacterium
CGATCTGGTAAGTTGCGGATTGGTCAAGGCGAGCTTCGTCCCGGAACAGGAGATCCAGGAGCTGCGCTCGCTGCTGCGTGCCCGCAAACAGCTTACGCGCGAGCAGACCAGCCATGTCCACCGGATTCAGAAGACTCTGGAAGAGGCCAACATCAAGCTCGACTCAGTGATCAGCGACATCATGGGCCTCAGCGGCCGGCGAATGACACGAGACGACGAGCGGTTGAACACCGTCAGATGGTGAGGAGTGTTGAAGCCTTGCTCATAACGGCTACCAGCAAGGACCGTATTTCGACCTTGCGGCCCGTCATCGCCTGCGGGCGCTGCCTAAAGCTCGTCGATGCCAAGTCTCGTTCCTCCCGCGGCACCGCAATGGTGGCGGGATTGCGGACCTTGATCCAGACACGGTATGGGCCAGATAAATAAATCGCCATCGACCTTCTGCGACACGATGCCCTCGCCTCCAGGCCGGCACGCATGGGCGAACACGGTCGGCCGAATTCCGGCCGAAAAGCCTTATGAACAGTGAAGTGATATTTTGCGTGCCCGGGATCCTGTCGGCCTGGCCAGACGGCCCTTGTAGATGGTCCAGATCGTCGGCCTAGGCGGTTCGAGTTCCCTGCCATGCGGCAAGTATCAACCGTCTAATCCCTCAACGCGCGGCCAAAGGCTCCGGCCCTGGACTACTTCCCCCAAGGGACCGGGAGCCACTGCCGCTTGCCGCTATTTACCTATTGCGCATCCTTTTCGCTGTGCTTGGCATGACGATCACGAACCGGTGCAGTGCTCGCGGCTGCCGCCGCAGCGGGCTTCGGGCACGCCGTCCAGAATCCGAACGTTCCCGACTCCGAATTTGTCTGTCTCTTGAAACAGAGGCCTTTGGCCGGATCCACCACTGGCCCATAGTTCATTTCGGCTTTCGCTGTTGTGACAGCCAAGCCAGCACCGAGCAACACGGTCGCTGCGCTCAGAATAATTCGTTGCACAGTTTTTCTCCCTTGGTTTTTTCTATTGCCGCAAGGCGAGCCCTGCAATTTCAAAACATACCATTTTTATCGATACAACATCACGAATTTTTATCGTAAAAAACAAGCTTATATTTCATAACTCTATGCATATTGTTTACATTACCTGGAATGTTTCTTTTTCGTAACCACGATATTCTGCTAACTATTGGGCACCAACGTTACCATTAATTAATATCGAGGCGACTGAAGAGCTGCCAACCGCCTATTGCGGCCTTGAGTTCGGGTCCGGACACCAACTTGACCCGGAGAGCGCAGGCCATATCACGGCGATTATGGGCGGCGATCTCCGGAAGCTCCACCGGACGCACTGATCAAGATGGGGCCACCCGCGCCGTCGGTGCAACGGCGGTCGGCATTTGCGATGAAATCCAGCTCAATGATTTTGACGCGTTCAAAGCCAAGGCGTGGCAGTTGAGCGGCAAGGTTGCCGTTGTCCTTGACGGACCAAGCGGTGCCCTGATTGCCGCCTGCGAATTGACGCGTACCTGCCCCTCAAGGGCTGGGGTAGGATGGATGAGTGTTACAGCGCTTTTGCCTCGATCTGGCTCGTGGGCACGCCCCGCATGATGGCACCCGAGGCTAAGATTGGCTTTCACGCTGCCAGCGTAAACGGGCAGGCGGCGAGGTAATGCGCTGGTAAGCGCATACATGAACCGTCTTGGGCTGGGCTATGGGGCGCTACAGGCTGGCACCGATAACCCGCTCCCCACCAGCCGGCTGTGCCCGCAGGCGTTTCCATCAGGCCGGTTCGTGCGCGGGGTTCCTTTGACGGGATGGTGGCGGGCCGGAATTTTCGGTGGGCGTGCGAGCGCAGAGCGTAAGCGGCTGCTTACATTACCACTAAATTAAATTAGTTGCGCGCTACTCGTCGCGCGGCCACCATCACCTTCGTTACCGTCTCTTTGGGCGCAGCCAAGCTCTTGGATCAGGGCTTTAGGAATGCGCTATCAGTGTGAAACCGAGACGCAGATGAATGCGACACCGATCCCAAGTCAACTGTTCTTAGCGGATGCATTATCCACCGAGCCGCAAGCACCTTATATCCAGCCGGCCGAGCTGGAAAATGGCGAGTTCGCGAACGGGCATTTGCCATCAGGTAAACGAACCTGGCTCACCTTTGTCGGTTTCCTTATCGCGGCCGGCATTGGTACAGTCGCTGCATTGGCTTGGAAGTCCCACGGCGACGTCGCCAAAGAGACAATCGGACCAACCCCCTCCTTCAAAGAAATGTCGTTTGACCTTGATGTGATGCGTCAAAGCATCGACGCCCTTGCTACTAGCACGGCGACCAATCAAGCGCAGACGATACGTAGCATTGACCAGCTCGCGGCTGGCCAGGAGCACATGACGCGCGAAATCACTGAAATGAAGACGGGTCGAACGGTACATCCTTGACAAGGTCTCAACGCCGACGGCTGCGACGCCAAAGCCCGCTCTGAGGCCGTCGCAGGCGCCGACGGCGGTCAACCCAGCCAAAGTCCTTAAACCTGTTTGGCGCTAAGGTCCACCGATGACCTAGCAATTTACAACGCCAACGCAACAGCAAGTGAACTACAATTCAACTGTTCGCCAAAGGCTTTTGCCGATATCAGGAGCTCTGTTTGGCTTGGATTGGCCTCGCTCTTCTGACGCAGCTTTCGTACCGGACACCGCAGTCCCAACAATGGTGGGTGCCGACGGCAATGCCGGTGCAGCCGAACGCTAATTCTCGTTTGGTAAATATCTTGAATATCCCCTTCGGCAGAACCCCGCGATAGTAGCATGCGGCTATAGCCTGATAAGCGAGACCCGCAGGGATTGCTCCCAGCGGGCCAAATCCATGCGATCTCTTTTTCAAGAAATGCAGATTGAGCTTGGCCTGGACGACGTCGCGCTGACATCCGGCGTGATGCCGAGAGTGCTGCCGAACGCATTGAGCGCGCTCGGCCTGCCGAAATCGGCGTGCAGATACTCGATGCCAGCCGACCAGTTGGATGCGAAACATCAACTCAAAGCCCGCGTCAAGTCGGGCGTGGGTTCGTTAGATGCTAAAAATGAAAGTTGAGCTTGGCGCGGAAGATGTCCGCGTCGGCCGCGAGACTGAGCCCGCCGACATTGCCGACAACGACAGAGATGCCCTTCCCGTCGTAGCCGATATGCAAGTACTCGGCGGCCACGGACACGTGGGGCACCACCATCCACTCCACGCCGCCGCCAGCCGCCCAGCCGATCGCGGGCACGCTGTGATGAGACAGGTCGAGCACCGTCAGATAAAGCGCGTGCTCGATGTGCGATTCGCACGCCAGTGGCTGGTCGAGCGCGCGATACCACTGCTTGAGCCAGCATCTTCACCTAACGTCGATATTCGAGCGGCCCAGTCTTGAAAGCAGCAGGTCTCGACCGCAAAACACGGCAGCTAGCAGCAGTTGTCGTAATAGCCACGGAAGAAGTGGCCCTCTTGATGTCCGTGCGGCGCGATGTCAGTCGCATCCAGATCAAGCACGATCTGCCGCGGCGGCCGCTTATGCGATTCCAGGAACAGATCGACGAAAAACCCGTCGATCCCCCGTTGCAAGTCGACCTTATGGTACTTCGCGCCGTCGCGTTTCGGCGTGTGCTCCAAACGATTGATCGTGCGCAGGCGCGCAGTCCTCCCGCAGCTCCGGTTTGAGCTTGCCGGCGAGCACCGTTCCGACCACCATCTCGACGCTGTGCTCGACGTAACGCGGGTCGCGCCGATCCGTGAAGCACCGTGCAAAGCACCGTATCAATCCAAGGCCACCACGACACGCCTCCCGACGGCTTCACATTCAAACAGTCTCGACGTACACTCTGTCTGCATCGGGGCCTCCGGCAATCAAGGAAAAGTCGCTGCGGCACAACAACTTTCGATGATTCGCGCCCCCCGATGCGCTCAATTTTTTGAGAAATCCGGGCTAGCCGGTTCTGCCAGCCTTGCCTTGGTGCCGGGGCCTGCGTCCCTGGCGAGCCGCGCTTCGCGTGGTCCGCCAGCAGATACATGAAAAAACCGTCATGCCGTCAGGTAGCGCCCGAGCCTGGAAGACCAGATGTGCTCGTTTTGCGTAGACGTTAATCGCAAAGAAATGGCGCTATTCGCCGGACAGAATCATATTGCGATCGAGCGTCACACAGACAAACGCTGAAAAACCCGCGATTCAAGCGAGTGGAAGCGGTATTAAATGCATCGGCCGCTTGCCATGCAAGGGTTATTCGTTGGTCGCCGGTCGTTAGCACGAATTGAGCGGCATGGTTTTCTTAGGCTGGTGACATTCGTAATTCAATTGGCCGGATGCGCGCCCGACCAATCTGTAATGTGCTGTTCATTAGCTCGTAATGTGCTTCTCAATAAGGCTTGGA
>JASHYD010000744.1 GCA_030043175.1 Xanthobacteraceae bacterium
GGCGACTGCAGGTCCCTCGATGGCGGCGATAACCGGCTTGTCCAGTTCGAGACGAGACGGCCCCAACGGTCCACGAGGGATTTCACCGCCATTGGCGCGCGGCCGGGCAACCGGAATGTCGAGCTCGCCGAGCGGATAGTCAGCGTTGAGAGTACTGACATATTTGAGATCCCAGCCTGCGCAAAAAGCGCCCCCCCGCGCCATACAACACCGCAACGCAGGCTTCCGAATCGGCATCGAATTCAAGAAACGCGGCCGTCAGGGCGTCCGCGCTCTCGGGGTCCATTGCGTTCCGGGCTTCCGGCCGGTCGTGAATGATTGTCCATACCGTCCCCTCCTTCTCGATCCGAACTGTCATGGCATCTCTCCAACATTGATCATAAATCTAAACGGTGTTAGTGGCGAAAACTCGCTTCGTCGGCCGGCAAAAAGCCGTCAGGGACCTGAAACGTGGAGTGATCCCTGACGCCGCACTCAAGGTGTCCGAGACGGCACCTCCTTGGGTTCGATAGCGGGGGCGCCTGGCTACACTCCGGCCGCGCTCTACTTCCGCTTCGAGTCCAAGGAAGCGATCTAGCGCCGAAGCGCGGATCGTTTCAATGTGATCCTCTGTGGAATGACCCCGCTGGCAAATCATCTCGGCGTTCGAGCCGAGCACATCGGGGTTCGTGAGGTTTTGGCCGGCATCGCTTTCGCTGAAGCCGCCCCGCGATCAGATGTAACCTACAATAGTCCGCTGCTGGCCCTTGTTGTCCGGCCAGATCACTGGTGGCGCTTATCGACTGTGCATGTACGCGGTCGTGCCGGGCATGATTCGCGAAGACCCCTTCTCAGTCACGACTCCGATTTTGCTGTCGGTTCGATTGTTGTCTATTAGAGGGCGATGAGACAGAGATGGTCTTGCAGCGATGCGCTCTCCCCCGAAGTGAGGCGAAATAGGCCGCCACCCTCATGTCCGTCATCGAAAGGTCGCCGGCGGCCGACCGAGGACTTCGTACCACATCAACTCGGGCCTATCCAAGTGGCTGACGGACGCGACCTTCTCGCCATTGGCGCCCTTCCATACAACGGTGAAATTGATGTAGCTTGGTGGTCACTAGGCTCGGAGCGATGAAATTGCGCGGCGTGAATCTCCACATCCGGCGGCGGGCGTGGCCGCCTTGCGGATCGCAAGGGCGTCAGCCTATCCGGCCGGTGCGTATCGCGCTCCCCATCCCGCGATCCGCCGATCAATCAATGCCCTGCTAAGGGTGAGAAAGATGCAAAAGCTATCGTCCTTTCTATTCACGACTCTGATCAGCATGAGCATTGGCGCGGTCGTCGGCGAAAGCCGAGCGCAAAACACCGGCGGGATATTGCCGCCCAAGACGGGCACCCGTCTCATCACTTTGGGGACCAGAGGCGGCCCGATCCCGATGGTGGGGCGGGCGCAGTCGTCGAACATTCTGGTCATCAACGGCGCATTCTATATTGTGGATGCCGGTGAAGGCATTACCCGTCGCCTGACGCGTGCCGGCATCGCCATCCGCGAGATCGACAATATGTTCATCACGCATCCACACAGCGACCACACCGGCGGTCTCGGCGGGTTGCTCTCCACCGAATATGATTACAATCGAACCAAGCCGGTCAACATATACGGCCCTCCCGGAACGGATGCGAGCGTCAGGGCTCTGGTGCAGTTCCTCACGGTTAGCGCCGACATCAGGATTAGCGAGGGTATGCGGACGGTTCCCCCAGCCACAATTTTCTTCGGTCACGATACCGGTACCGGCGTGATTTACCACGACGCTAACGTCAAAGTCACGGCCGCCGAGAACTCTCATTTCAATTTTCTGCCTGGAAGCCCGGCCTATGGCAAGTACAAGTCATATTCATACCGCTTCGAAACCACCGACCGCGTCATCGTTTTTTCCGGCGACACCGGTCCCAGTGCTGCTCTCGCGGAACTGGCCAAAGACGCCGATCTTTTGGTCACCGAGGTGATCTCCGTCGAGGAGTGGAAGGACCAGCAGATCAAAACCGGCCGATGGCAGTCGATGACGCCGGAACAGCAGGCGCGTGCGCTTCGTCGTCAGGTCGAGGAACACATCACCCCGGACGAAATCGGCAAAATGGCAACGCACGCCAATGTTAAGACCATCGTGCTGTCTCATTTTCTGCCCGCGACCGATCCACAAGACGAGTACGAGCGTTTGGGTGAGCAGGTGAAAAAGTACTTCTCCGGCGACGTCTTGGTTGCCAAGGACCTGATGGAATTTTGACGCGCTTGTCGAAACTCTGCTTCGTGCCGGTTGCAGTCTGCCGCAACTAAGGGGGCCATTCGAGTTCGATGCTGGCTCCGTACTGCATTTCACGGATGACAGTTCTAGGATTGGATTATTACGGCGGGTACAGCCCGGCGCTGTCCGAGTATGTCTGGTTGCACGGAGATGGTTCGGGCGGTGATCAAACGGCAATCCGCGCGGTGGCGTGATCTTTAGTCCGCGAGGCCAGGCACTCTAGCTCGTCTGCCAGTCCCAGCTCCCCAGAACCGCATGGCGGTTGGCTCGATCGAGCCGCTAAAGGATCTGGTAGTTCAATATGTGGGGCGTCCGCGCCGGCTTGTTTTGGCGCCGTAGGCGATAGGATCTCCCGGCGCGAGGCGTTGACCATCTGGCCGTCGCTAAAGCCCTCGCCGCCTTCGGAAATATCGGCTTTCCCAACGGGCCATCGCAAATGGCCTGGAGTCCATGCAGTATTGCGAACCCTTCGACATTGCGATAGCGTTGCGGCCGTCGGTGACCGCGCGCTCTCTGGTTCGACAGCTTCCGAATTCGACATCCGAGACGAGGTTCCGGACAGTCAGGGGAGAACGCCGCGTGACTGGTCACGAGCCCTCGGACACATCGGTTACTCGCCGCGATTTCCTGACGCGGACCGTGCCTACCGCCGCAGGGGCCGCAGCGGGCGTGCTCGGCGTACGTCGTCCGGACACTGCGTCCGCGCAACAAGCGCGGAAACGGCCTCGACGTGTCGCCCTCATCGGCGTCGACCACTACCATGCGACGTCGACGCCAAACTACCTCCGGATCCTGCAGAGCCAAAATCTCGATATCCTTGGCATCCATGCGCCCGATGACGCCATCGCCGCGAAGTGGGCGACGCAGTACGGCAGCACGCCCTATACCGACTATCGCCTGATGATCGAGAAGACGAAGCCCGAGTTCGTGGTTGCGCTCGGCCATCATGCGGCGATGCCGGCGGAATTCCGCTTCCTCGTCGAGACCGGTATCCCGTTTCTCATGGAAAAGCCCTGGGGGACCGACGCCGAAACGGTGAACGAACTGGCCGACCTCGCCGAGTCGAAGAAGGCCTGGGCCGCGGTCCCGATGCCGTTCCGATACAGCGTCTTCGCGGAGACAGTGATCGCCATGCGAAACAAGGGCGAACTCGGGACGATTTCCCACGGCCTGATGCGGTTCAATCAGCCCGGGGTGCAGAGATACAGAGATCTGGGCAGTCCGTGGATGTTGTCGAAAGCGGAGACCGGCGGCGGCGCGCTGATCAATCTGGGCATCCACGGCT
>JASHYD010000070.1 GCA_030043175.1 Xanthobacteraceae bacterium
GCAACGCCGTGTCGCCCGAGACAGCAATCGACATCGGGTCGGTGTTGGAATCCACGGGCTGCCAATACGTCGATGGCGGCATCATCGGCCCGCCACCGCCCCCCGATTCGACCGCAACGCGAATTTACGTATCAGGCGCGGCCGCCCGTGAGGTCGCGCGCTTGAGCGAATTCGGGGTACAATTCCCCCCGCTTGACGGCCCGATCGGCGCCGCGTCGGCGCTCAAGATGTCCTATGCCGGAATCACCAAGGGGTTTACGGCGATTGCCGTGGCCATGGTTCTCGGCGCGACGCGCGCGGGTTCGGCCGCAGCGCTGCATCAGGAGCTGCAAGCGAGCCAGCCTCATCTTCTCGCCTGGCTCACCCGGCAGGTGCCGCGCATGTATCCCAAATCCTATCGCTGGGTCGCCGAAATGGAAGAGATCGGCCATTTCCTTCAAGACGGCACCCCGAGCGGCGATATGTTCGCGGCGATAGCGCGGCTTTACCAGGATATCGCCGAAGCCGCCCGCGCGCCGTCGGATCGGGATGCGATTGCCCAACTGTCCGAGTTTTTTGTCAAGCCGGAGGAGGTGCAGGACCGCAAGCGAGCGTAAGACATTCACCGGGGCGAAGCGATGCTGCAAATTCTCACGCTGCTTGCAGCGATCGACGGGATGGTCGCAGGGTCGCGGGTGGGACGGTCGGACGGCTGACGAGCGGCCGAGCTCGAGCTAACAGCGGCCGTGTCGCCTGAAGCGATTTAGCCCGTCCGGCGGTGTGAAGCCTATTCCGCGGCTTGTGGACGCGGCGGATCACGCCGTCGGCTCATCCCGCCCGACCCGATAGCTTCGGCCGCCCCGCCAGCACCCGGTCCACCATCTCGCCGGCTTGGCCGAGATAATTTGCCGGATCGCAGAGCTTTTCGAGCGCCGCGCGATCGAGGTGCACGGCGACCTCCTTGTTTTCCGCAAGCAGATCGAGCAGGGGGCGGCCGGTGGCAAGCACCTGGCGGCAGATATCGTAGACGAGGTCATGGGCGTATTGGCGGCCGACGTGCGGCCCAAGCCCCATCATCACTGCCTCGGACATGATGAGCCCGCCCGTGATGTCGAGATTTTCCCGCATCTTCCTCTCGTCAACCTGCAAGCCTGAGGCGAGAAGCCGGGTCTGCGCCAAAGCCCCGGCAGTGAGGCTGAAGATTTCCGGCAGTGCGATCCACTCGATCTCCCACGGGCCGGTCGCGCGCTCGTGGTCCTCTATCATCGCGTCGAGCAACGCGGCGACCTGCTGGCGGACCAGCGCTGCGGTCGCCGTGATATAGACCGAGGAGATCGGGTTGCGCTTTTGCGGCATCGTGCTCGATGAGCCGCGGCCCTGGTGAAACGGCTCGTAGACCTCCTCGACTTCAGTCTGCATCATCAACTTCACGTCGAAAGCGATCTTGCCGCAGCTGCCGGCGACGAGACCGAGGAAGCACCCAACTTCCGCAATACAGTCGCGCACCGTGTGCCACGCGATCCGGGGCTGTCCGAGGCCAAGCTCCTGCATGAGCGCGGCCTGAACCTCAAGACCGCGGTTGCCGAGCGACGACAAGGTGCCGGCCGCGCCTCCGAACTCGCCGACGAGAACGCGGGGACGCAATTGCTTCAGCCGTTCAAGGTGGCGCTCGAATCCCGCAAGGTAGGTTGCGACCTTGTAGCCGAACGTGATCGGCACCGCCTGCTGCAGATTGCTGCGGCCTGCCATCGGCGTATTGCGATAGCGCTTTGCCAGCGCTGCAAGCGCGTCCGAGATCGCAACGAGGTCGGCCTCGATGAGATCGAGTGCTTCGCGGATTTGCAGGACGGTGGCAGTGTCGGTGATGTCCTGGGTGGTCGCGCCCCAGTGACACCACTCGCCTAGGCCATCGCGGCACAGGGCAACGAGCTGCTGCACAACCGGCAGCACCGGATAACCGATGCGCTCCGTCTCGCTCTTGAGCTTGGCAAAGTCGTATTCGGCAATCGAGCAATGGCGCTGGATTTCTTCCCAGGCGTTGGGCGGAATTATGCCGAGACGTGCCTGCACGCGCGCGAGCGCCACTTCGATGTCGAGATATTTCTGGATGCGATTTGCGTCCGCAAAAATGCGTCGCATCGGCTCTGTTGAAAAGATGTCGCGGAAGATACCGGAGCTCACGCCAACCGCAGTCATTCTTCGGCCTTTCGGAGATAGCTGATCCGCGCCATCCCTACAAAACGCGCGCGCGAGCGTCCATCTCTGATCACATTGCGTTTGACGCGCCGCCCCGTCGCCCGGCCGGTGCACGCCGCAACACGGCAACACAAGGTCGCCCCCTTGGCGACGGCCCCACCCGGCGAAGGCTCGAAAGCCACCGGCCAAGGAGGTAACAAACTGGCTGAATCCTTCGCAATGCGCGTCACGACCGAAAAGCGCGACGTGGCCCGTCCTTTAGGGTCGCGGCTCAGAGCGCCAGCGGGCACAGCCTGCTTTCCGCCTTACCCTTGACTGACGCAATGCACATCCACGACTCCAAGAAGCCAAGCTCGTGCTGTTTGAAATCGGGGTTGGCGGTGCTAGGGGGATAGCTCCCCTGGTAAAACCAAGACCGTTAAAGCGCTTCATTTAACGCTCCACTGGCCGGACTGGGAGCCGTCCCGAGCAGGCGGCGTGTCTGAGGAAAGGGTTCAAACCCTCCCCCCGTCTTCGGCGTCAGGGTGGATCGTTCGAGAATCCTGTCCGGAGACATTGCGAGGCCTTGGATGCTGTACCTTCAATGGGAGAGCCAAGGAGAGCGATGAGGAGGGCAGACGCCCCTCGCTTTATGCGAGGGGGGGCTTCACTTGGTGCGCACGAGGCCGCAACCAAAGTAAACGCTGAGCAAAGCTCGAAAAGGACGATGCGCCGGCCGACCCGAAAACTGTTTCGGCGATCTCGACCGCGTGTCACGCGCGCCCTCCGTACCGGATATGACGGCGGGCCCTTTCGGGCTCGGTGACCAGAGCTGATCTCGAGCCCAGCTGCTCGGGTCGAAAAAATCGTGCGGGCACGCGTCGCGGCGACGCCGGACGGTGCGTCGCGGGGATTACGATTTCGCCCCATCCGACGATGCGATCGGTTAGAACTATTCTAGTTCGTAATTTTTAGTTTAGAGCGATTTCACTTCATTGTACTTGCCGGACATCATCGCCAAATGCCAATGATATGTCATCATTGAGATGAACGCGCTTGGGCGAGCGCATCCTCATAACCGGATAGAACGCGGAGTCCCGTCGTGATCGTGTGTTCGTGCAACGTCATTTCGGACCATCAGGTCCGATCCGTTACAGCCGAACGCACCGTCCGAGCGACGAGCGAGGTCTACCGGTGTTTGGGATGCAGTGCCGAATGCGGGCGCTGTGCGCGCACCATTCGGCGGATCATGGACGAGGCTCTGGCGACCTCGCGCCTGGCGGCCGGAACCTGTGTCTGCGCTTCGGCCAACGCGTCCCCTTCCTTTCCTAGCCCGCCCGGAACCTCCGGCCCGCCCCTTCCAGCCAAGGAGGTGGGCGAGGCATCCGCGCTCTGAGCCGGATGAGGGGCGAAAAGGTGCGGGCGTCGTCGTCATCCCCACAATTTTCGTGCGCGCAAAAAAACTTCGTGGCGTCAATCGCCTGACTCGTCGGGCTTGTCACGTCGATCCTGATCAGGATACGCGCAACCCTTGATGACCGGGAGGGCCGGCGTGCGCAAGGGAACCGCCGTTTTCGGTCTCTTGATACCTGCGCGACACTGCCTCGGTAGGAGCCGCCGTCTGGCAGCCTCGGCCAGCCGGAACTTAACGTCCTAAATTAGAATTGGTATCATTCAAATCTAATCTTTCATCTGCCGAGCGGGCAGCCAAGCAGCGAGTCATTACATGCGCGGAGATACAACCGTAGTAGAATACCTCAACAAAGCTTTGCGTCACGAGCTTGCGGCCATCAATCAGTATTGGTTGCACTATCGTCTGCTTGAGAACTGGGGTTATCTCGACCTTGCGAAGAAATGGCGCAAGGAATCCATCGAAGAGATGGAGCATGCGGACAAATTAGTTCATCGCATCATCTTCCTCGACGGCTTTCCCAATATGCAGGTGCTCGATCCGCTGCACATCGGCCAGACCGTCAAAGAGGTTCTGGATTGCGACCTGGGATTGGAGATGCACGCACGCGCTCTCTATGAGGAGGCAGCGACTTATTGCCACGGCGCTAAGGATTACGTGACCAGGGACCTTTTTGAAAAATTGATGAGCGACGAGGAGGAGCACATCGACTTCCTCGAAACCCAGCTTGAACTCGTCGCCCGGCTCGGGCTTGAGCTTTACGCTCAGCATCACATCGGCAAGCCGGAAGCGCCGGACCATTAGAGCGCGCCTGGAGCCGATAGCCGGCGATTGGGTCTGTGCCCTCCTCGCAAGTGGGTGGTCGCACACCGCGTCCACCCCCAATCTCCCGTCTCCGTGTTTGCCCGGGATAGCGTTCCGGCGCATCAACGCGCCGCTACAGCCGTTCCACCTTCCGCCGCAAAGTGGTTAGCCCCTGAGCACTTCCACCAGGGTCTTGCCGAGGCGCGCCGGAGATGGCGATACTATGATACCGGCAGACTGCATGGCATCGATTTTCGATCCGGCATCGCCCGTGCCGCCCGAAATAATCGCGCCAGCATGGCCCATGCGGCGGCCGGGGGGCGCCGTTCGGCCGGCGATAAAGCCGACCACGGGCTTCTTGCGCCCGCGCTTGGCCTCGTCCTTGAGGAACTGCGCCGCGTCTTCCTCAGAGGATCCGCCGATCTCGCCGATCATAACAATCGACCTGGTCGCCTCATCAGCGAGAAACATTTCCAGCACCGCGACAAAGTCCATGCCCTTGATCGGGTCGCCACCGATGCCAACCGCGGTGGTCTGACCGAGGCCCTCCTGCGTGGTCTGGAAAACGGCCTCGTAGGTGAGGGTGCCGGAGCGCGATACAATGCCGACGGAGCCCGCCTTGAAGATGCTGCCCGGCATGATGCCGATCTTGCATTGACCCGCCGTCATCACCCCCGGGCAATTCGGCCCAATCAATCTCGATTTCGACCCGCTCAGAGCGCGCTTCACCTTTACCATATCGATCACCGGGATGCCTTCGGTGATGCAAACAATGAGCGGTATTTCTGCTTGGATCGCTTCCGCAATGGCATCGGCCGCCCCGGCCGGCGGAACATAGATGACGCTCGCATCGCAACCCGTTCCTTCGCGTGCTTGCGCCACCGTGTCGAAGACCGGCAGCCCAAGATGGGTCGCTCCGCCTTTACCCGGTGATGTCCCACCGACCATCCGGGTGCCGTAGGCAATTGCGGCCTCCGAATGGAAGGTGCCGTTCTTGCCGGTGAAGCCCTGGCAGATGACCGTGGTACCCCCGTCGATCAGAACCCCCATCACGCTGCCCCCCGCACCGCCTTGACAATCTTCTGGGCGGCGTCGTCGAGATCGTTGGCCGGCGTCACGTTGAGGTTGGACGTGGCGATGATCTGTTTTCCTTTCTCGACGTTAGTACCCTCCAGGCGCACCACGAGCGGCACCCGCAAGCCGGCTTGCTTGACAGCGGCTACGACGCCTTCGGCGATGACGTCGCATCGCATGATTCCTCCAAAGATGTTGACCAGGATGCCCTTCACTTGGGGATCGGAGGTGATGATCTTAAACGCCGCCGCGACCCGGTCCTTGGTGGCACTGCCCCCGACGTCAAGGAAGTTGGCAGGGGATTCACCATACAGCTTGATAATATCCATGGTCGCCATGGCAAGTCCGGCGCCGTTGACCATGCAGCCAATCGTTCCATCAAGCGCCACGTAGTTGAGGTCGTGTTTCGAAGCCTCGATCTCCTTTTCGTCCTCCTCGGTGATATCGCGCAACGCCACGATATCGGCATGGCGGAACAGCGCGTTGTCATCGAAGATGATCTTGGCGTCGAGGCAGATGAGCTCGCCCGACTTGGTGACCACGAGCGGATTGACTTCCAGCAAGCTCATGTCCTTGGCGACGAATGCTGCGTAGAGCTTGGCGAGCAATCCTTCGACTTGCTTGGCAAGCGGGCCAGTCAGTCGCAGCGCTTGCGCCAGCCGCCGGCCATGGTGCGGCATGACGCCGGTTACCGGATCGATGGCGAAGGTGAAGATCTTCTCGGGCCTCTCACGCGCCACTTCCTCGACGTCCATGCCGCCTTCGGTTGACGCGACGAACGCAACGCGCGAAGTGACTCGGTCGACTAATGCCGACACGTAAAATTCTTTTTCTATCGCCGATCCCTCTTCAATATAGAGCCGGTTGACGACTTTGCCTTTGGGGCCGGTCTGATGGGTCACGAGCGACGAGCCCAAGATGCGCCTTGCCTCGCGGGTCACCGCCTCAATTGAGTTGACGACCTTGACGCCGCCGGCTTTGCCGCGCCCACCCGCGTGGATTTGAGCCTTGACGACCCATACGGGCCCTCCGAGTTGATGCGCCGCTGTCTCGGCCTCGGCGACGGAGAACGCCGGAATGCCGCGCGGGACCGGAATCCCGAATTCTCGCAAGACAACTTTCGCCTGGTATTCGTGGATTTTCATGGTGTCTCTCGGAGGACAGAGGGCGGTCGACAGAGGACAGAGGAAGCAAAGCGATTAACGCGCAGTGCGGTCATGGTGAACCATTTACTCAAGGTCAGGGCCGGGCTGATAGCGGCCATCCGCGTCTTTGGGGCGTCCGGCACACTAGAAGGACGTGGATGCCCGCGGCAAGCGCCGCAATGACGGCGCATAGGTGATCGCATCGATCGACCACGCTCTCGCGGAGGCCCTAGGCTTTCCGTCATCCGCCGTCTGCTAAGCAAGGCTTGGCACGAGCCTGAGGCAAGCGTTCACGAGTCCGCGCACCGAATCAACGGATTTTTCCAACATCGACCGCTCCGGCCCATTGAGTTCAATCTCCACGATCCGTTCGACGCCCTTTGCTCCGATCACCACCGGGACACCGACGTAGAGATCCCTGATGCCGAATTCGCCATTGAGGTATGCGGCGCAGGGCACGACACGTTTCTTGTCGCGAAGGTAGCTCTCCGCCATGGCAATCGCGCATGCGGCGGGCGCATAGAATGCCGAGCCTGTTTTCAACAAATTGACGATCTCGGCGCCGCCGTTGCGGGTCCGCTCAACGATCTCGTCGATGCGCGCCTGGGTCGACCAGCCCATGCGAATAAGGTCCGGCAGCGGAATGCCGGCGACCGCCGAATAGCGCACCAGCGGCACCATGGTATCGCCATGGCCGCCGAGCACGAAGGCCGTCACATCTTCGACCGAAACGTTGAATTCCTCGGCAAGGAAATAACGGAAACGTGCTGAGTCCAGCACGCCGGCCATGCCAACCACCATGTGCTTGGGCAGGCCGCAGCATTTCTGCAGTGCCCATACCATCGCATCAAGCGGATTGGTGATGCAGATCACAAAGGCGTTCGGGCAGTATTTCTTAATGCCGGCGCCGACCTGTTCCATCACCTTGAGATTAATGCCAAGGAGATCGTCGCGGCTCATGCCGGGTTTGCGCGGCACTCCCGCCGTTACGATGCAAACGTCGGCGCCGTTCATCGCTTCATAGGAGTTCGCGCCGAGGTAGCGCGTATCGCTCCCGCCGATCGGCGTCGACTGGGCGATATCGAGGGCCTTGCCTTGGGGAATCCCCTCGACGACATCGAACAGCACCACGTCGCCAAGTTCCTTGATCCCGATAAGTTGTGCGAGCGTGCCGCCGATCTGGCCCGCGCCGATCAATGCAATCTTCTTGCGCGCCATCTGAAAAACATCCTCGATCTGCACCACCTGCCTCCCTCCCGCCCCCTCGCTGCCCTCCCGCAGGCGGGGGAGCAAAGCGCGTGGACGGCAGGGCAGGGAAGCAACGAGGCTTAAAACCAGCCTCGCTTTGCGGGTGTTAACCCTTTCGGCCCTGCCGTTCAAGTCGATCGAAGAGGCAAAGCCCGTTCAGACGGATCAGGCTCCTTGTCGCGGCCATCCCTGTCTTCTTGCGGCACCTCAGCACGCCAAACGCGGGCGGCCGGGACCGCGCCCGGTCAGCTGTACGACCATGCGGTTCACCGTAGCCGAAAACACCTCCGGCGCCACCGACACGTCATGTCTCGACGATACCCTCGGAGGAGCCCGTGGCCACCGTTCGCTGCCCGTGGGGGAGCGCGAGATACGCGGTCGATCCCATCTCGA
>JASHYD010000745.1 GCA_030043175.1 Xanthobacteraceae bacterium
GACATCCAGCTAAGTCGCGGCGCCTACATGATCGTCGATCGCCGCACCTCGAACCCGATCGCACGGCTGCGCCCCATTCCGGGAACCGATCGCTTCGAATTATTCTACTGGTCCAACGCCAAAGGTCGTTGGACGACCTTCGGCAACATGGGACGCATGAAGCTGACGTTGAAAAGCGCTCACGAGATCGTCGAAAACGATCCGATCTTCGGGGTCCCGCGGTCCCGGTGAGCCCAGTTAAAATCGGCCAAAGTCGAGCTTAGCTCCCGTGCGATACTGGCGGCCATGCGTCGCAAGCCGCACGCCGCCGCCACCACCTAGCAGCCGGAGCATCTACAAGCTCGCCCGCCGGCAGACATGGATTGGCGAGGTCGACGCCGCCACCTGGCGCCTGATGGCGATCCTGCCTTAGTGCGACAGGCGGATTGAGGGGCGCGCCACAACAACTCGGGTCGGAAGGATCGCGCGAAGGGCGCGCAGTTCGGCTTGGCGCTCCGAGAGCTCGACCACGGTATCGCTAATGCTGGGCAGCAAACGTCCGGTCAATGCATTTGAACACGCATTTTCGTGCCTCCGCAGGAGCAACTCGGATTATGCGGGACACCGCAAGACGGACGGCATTCGGCGATCAGACTTCGACGTCCCCCACCATAAGTTTCGAACGCCGCATTAATTGCGGAGCGACGCGTGCTGTCTGGTTGTTGGGCCATCGCAGGCATGCCTAGCCCAACCGCGAGGATTGAAGTGATCAAGAATGGCTGCAATCTCATTTCTCTCCTCCCATCGATCAGCGCTGAGATTTTTCCCACACTGCATAGGACGCGCTTGCGTTCGTCATTTTTTGGCCCGACTCTGCCGCCAGCAGCGTCCGCTGGGCCCGAAAGCTTATATCAGGGCCCCCCGGTCAAGGGTTCTTTCGCGCCCAACGTTTTCCCCTCCGCACATGCGAGCGCATGTTTTCCAAGGCGGAACCCTTGAACTCTATGCGGCACTCGCCGCATCCACTTATATCCGGTCGGGGGCAAGCCCCCTTGTACCAAGGCGAGGGCATCGGCTCCAAGGAGGATGGGACTCTTCTATCTGGGCGGCGTATTGAGCGACGCTTCGCGATCGGTCACACATCCACCTTGGACTCAGTGACGTTCCGTTCTCCAGTGATTATCAGATTTTCAGAATGGCGTCGTCGGGCACGAGGCCAGTCTCGAGATAGCGCGAGAGTGCGATCAGTAGCGTCGTGCGACTACGTCGCAATTCGCCGCATACGGCCCTTGAGCTTGCCAACACGATTGTGGAACCCCCCAAGCGCTGCCAGGCTGAGTCTGTAATGGTCCCATCGGTTCAAGCGAACTGCTAATCCTAGACCCAATGGTGATCTTGATTTGATAGCCGCATGGGGTCATCCACAGCGCCGCCAGTTCGATCACACCGCGTTCATCAGGAACGGCATCGCGCCCGTTCTGCCAAATCCTCTTCCGCGCCTCATGTCGCGAAAGCCCCGTTGCGATGAAAACATCCTGCTCCGCGTCTTGTTGTTTAGCTATTTCGCCAATTCCTTCGAGAGCAGCGGATGGCGAGAGGCCACTGAGATTACCAACTCTCGCCGTTTGTGGCGCGAGCCCACGCAACGGGCTGACCACGCGGTAGCTTCCAAAGAGCTCAACGTCGGAAAATCGCGCCATCAACCGAGAAAACACCCCATCGAACTTCCTCCCGATATCATGACAGCGTCCGGTGGGCGCGACCAAATGCGGCGCCCCATTGGGGGCGCCTACAACCAAGACCCAGCCGCCGATCGGCGGCGACACCAACACCCAAGTATCGCAAGCCGCACATCCGGATGCCAATTGGCTGGCGTTTTCCTCCCGAATTCCAGCACGTCCACGCCCGCGCGGAATCTGAGGCCTTCACTGCAAACCATGCTCGTATCCGAACGACTTGGGTTTGTCGGGCGCCTGATCGAAGGAAGGCATCGCAGCTCTCCAAGCGGTGCGAGTGCAGATGGATGCGATGGCGGGGACGCCGAAGCTGCTCCCAGCCGCTCGCAAGAAATCACGACGCCTCATTCCGGTGCCTCTCGTTGAGCTTGCCCATCCCGTCCCGACCGCTGCTTGCAAAAAGCCGTATCAGCCCGTCAAATATCTCGCGGCGTAGATCGGACCGGTGCGCGTGTGTTGCTGCGCTGTGTGAGACCGTTGTCGTGACGATGTTCGACTGGAGGGCGGGTGATGTTCCGCGAGTTCTGGCGCCATGGCAGCAATGCGGCTCTGGTATTCGCAGCCTTGATAATCTGCGCGTGCACAACACTTGGCTTTGCACCGTTGTCACCATTACGGATCCTCGCGGGCATCTTGGTGTTTCACTTGAGCGAATACACCTCCACCGCTTCCTTTTCTGCGCCGCCGTCCAAGCGCGGGTGGCTGCTAAGGCTTCAGCGCCGCCTGCATTACGACCATCATGTCGAGCCCAGCAGGCTCGACCTGTTGTTCCTACCGCTTTGGTTCGCCGTGCCGAACCTGGCGACCACCGGACTCATCGCCTGGGTTCTCTTGGGCGGACTGGGCGTTGGCTATTTCTCTCGTGCTGCGAGCGATTTTGGCGCTGCTGCACTATGAGTGGGTCCACTATGCGGCGCACATCCCCTGCCGGCCTCACACCCGGTTCGGCCGCTGGATGAAGCGATATCATCTGTGGCACCATTTCAAGAACGAACGCCTCTGGTTTGGTGTTAGCAATCCGGTGCTGGATTTCGCTAGCGGCACCTACCGGCAGCCCGAGGGCGTCGCCCGCAGCACGACCGCACGCGTGCTTCATCCCGCCGATCAATGAATTCTGCCTTTCGCTCTCAATTAATCTCCGCACAGGCGCACACGTTCAAATTTGGCTGACACCGCCGTTTCAGGAAGCTGGGGCGTGACCCGTACGGCCCCACCCGCCGGCAAGGCCGATCGAGCGCCATCAACGCCGCCGCCTGAAGAGCTCGCCGACCAGGTGGCCGATCGAGCCGGCGCCGGCCGATGCGATGGTGATGCGGCTCGGATCGGCCTTCGGTAATCAATTTGGGGACGCTTGCTGTGGGGGCTGACGGATTGGCGCCGTGGCGCCACATCTCGGTGCCGGACCACCAGATTACAGGTTGATCCGCTTGTCGCGAATGACCGGTTCTGCTCCCGCCCGCACATAGCACCTGTTGCCGCGCCGGACTATTTCGGTGCGAGCGGCCTCGCATCCTTGGCGTGCGTTGGACTACCAAACGCGCGGATAGCCTCCTCGACGCTGCGGAACACGTGGTTCGGTCCCAGCACCTCCTCAATTGCAAACCGCGCCACGGCGTCTTGGGCGCGGATCGATTCGAGCCGCGCTATCGTGAAAGCGATGCCATCCACGTGGCATCTGCGAATGACGTCGCCCAGTATTTGGGCGGCCGTGAAGTCGATATCGAGAATGCCCGTCGCCTCGAGGACGATCAGCTGCGGCCTCGGCGTCGCGGACCGCAAGGCATTCAGCACGTCCTGGCGGAAGCGATATGCGTTGAGAAAGGACAATGGCGCAGCAAATCCCACCACCATGACGTCTGACTCTGTCACGCCCCGCACGTGTGGGCTCGGCGGCCACCAGACCGAGGTTCCTGGTACCCGCTCGAAAACGACGATGCGGGCGCGCGTCGTACTCCAAATGCCGTGAAAAACCGAGAGTGCGATGCCTATCGCCACGCCCTGTTCGATTGGGAGAACGATAATGGCTGCGGCGGTCGCGCCGATGAGCAGGAATTCACCAAACGATTGCCGATAAATCGCCACGACCTGGTGAACTCGGATAATTCGGAGCGCGATGAACAGCAGGACACCGGCGAGCGCGGCGTGCGGAACGGGCCGCAGCAGCTTCGCGCCGAACGCCACCACTGCGAGAACAATACCCGCCGCGACAAGACCCGTGAGCTGCGATCGTCCGCGGGTCTCGGACACAAGAGCGGTACGCGGCGGGCTCGCATTGACGGGAAACGCGCCAAAGGCGCCCGACAGGATGCTCCCGGCTCCGACCCCGAGAAAATCGCGATCAACGTCCGGCGGCTCGTCGGGATCCGACGGAAAGGATCGCGTCGTGGCCGCCGTCTGTACCATGACGACGATAGCGACGATGAGACTGAGTGGCACGAGATCCGCCAGTTGGCCGGCGGAGATTTCGGGGATCGCCAGCATCGGCAGCGCCCCCGAAACGCTGCCAAGGACGCTGACGCCGCGGCTTTCAAGCCCCATTAGCACAACGGCCGCGGTCGCCATGGCGAGCCCGATCACGGCGCCTGGAATGCGTGCATTGATGCGTTCCGATAGGGCGATGACGCCCAGAACTCCGAAAGCAATGAGGAGGGTAGAGGGGTTCGCTTCATTCAAATGACGCGCGAAAACCGCGAGCTGCTGGAGCAGCGCGCCGCCGGGCGATGGCAATCCGAGGATGGTCGGCAGTTGGGAGAAGATGATGTGCACTGAGATGCCGACGAGAAAGCCGGTGGTCACCGGTATGGAGAGGAGATCGGCGATCCATCCGAGGCGAAAAATTCCGCCGGCAACGAGCACGAGACCGACCATCAGCGCCAGCGCTGCGCCGAGCGCCGTGTAGTCGGCTGCGCCAGACGCAGCCACGAGCGCGAGGCTCCCGGCAAAGATCGGCGTTATGGTCGAATCGGCCCCGCAGGACAGGACGCGATTATCTCCGAATAAAGCGAATGCCAGCGACCCCGCCACGAAGGCAAAAAAACCGGTCTCCGGGGAGAACCCACCCAGTCGCGCTGTCGCCATCTGCTCTGGAATAGCTACGGCGACAAGCGTGAGCCCCGCCGCAAGGTCCCGCGTCAGGAAAGCAGCGCGATAGGAAGCAAGAGAGCGCAAGATCGGCCAGCGAACCTCTGGGCCTGCAAAATGTGAATCTGCAGAGCGACCTTCATCTGCCATCAATGCATCGCCTATCCGAAAGCTGCCCAAGCATGCGGCGCCAAGCCCCATGCCGTTCGCAAACTAAATCCAAGGGTATGGATGGTGCAATCGATTGAGGACGGCAGATCCCGGTCAACCCAACCAGTAGCGTGGGGTGACGGTCTGCGACCAAGTGGTAGCGCGACCAACCCGCTCAACGAGGGCAGATTGTTTGTGCATGGGCCGCATTGATTGCGATCAACTTGCTCGCTAATGAGTTCGGCCTGACATCGAACGAGATTCGACCAACGATGGCACACAATCCAACGGCTTCACGCGAGCAGATGCGCATTCCGCAGCCGGCCCACCCGGACCAACGGCAACAGCCCTTGCCCTGGCACCAGCCGAAGTCCTCCGCCGAGGACCCCGATGCACCTTCGAGAGTAGGCGCACTTCTGGCGAGCCCGAGCTACCGTCTGGCGGAGCAGGACCTGACTTTCCTAGGACGCGACGACACGCGAGGTGTGCGCCTCCAGATCGAGTACCTCAAACCGGAGACCCTTCTTCAGGAGCATGCCATTCGCGATACGATCGTGGTGTATGGCAGCACGCGAATTCCGGAGCCCGCGGCGGCGCGACGAGGCGCCGAGGCACTGCGCCAAGCCCTCGAAACCGATCCCCGCAATAACATCCTGATCCGCAAGCTCGCGGTGGCCGAGCGGCTTCTCGCAAAGAGCCGATACTACGAGATCGCGCGCGAGTTCGGACGATTGGTGGGGAGCAGCTGCAACGACGATGGGTCTCGATCCGAACTGGTGATCATGACGGGCGGCGGCCCGGGGATCATGGAAGCCGCCAACCGCGGCGCTTTTGATGTGGGAGCAAAATCCGTCGGACTGAATATCAATCTGCCACACGAACAATATCCCAACCCCTACATCACACCGGGCCTGTGTTTGCGATTTCACTATTTTGCGTTGCGCAAGATGCATCTGGTGCTGCGGGCGAAGGCACTGGTCGCTTTCCCGGGAGGCTTTGGCACGATGGACGAACTGTTCGAAGTATTGACCCTGGTGCAGACCCGCAAAATCAAGCCGGTGCCGATCGTGCTGGTTGGCGAAGAGTATTGGCGTCGCGTCTTCGACGTCGGGTTCCTGGCCGACGAAGGTGTCATTGATGCGGAGGATCGTGAGCTGTTCTGGTTTGCTGAAACCGCGCGGGAGATTTGGGACGGCATCCTGCATTGGTACGATGCATGCGGTGCCCCGCTAGGCCTGAAGGCTTGATCGCCTCAATCGTTGCGTTGTACCGACTTCCGGGGAGAGACGTCTTGAGATTGTCATTTCATGGGGCTGATCGCGACGTGACCGGTTCGTGCCACCTGGTCCAATGCGCCGGCCGGCGGGTGCTGATTGATTGTGGGCTCTATCAGGGTAGCCGCGAGATCGCCGAGGAAAATGCCGGCGACTTTGGCTTCGATCCGGCCAGCATCGATTTTGTGCTGCTGACGCATGCCCACCTCGATCATTGCGGGCGGCTACC
>JASHYD010000071.1 GCA_030043175.1 Xanthobacteraceae bacterium
GGGCGTCATCGATGAACCACAGTATGGCCGGAAATGAAGTCGACCGAACGCCAGGGCGACCCGAGCCATGGGGTGTCGATCGAAGGCGCAGAAACAGCTGCGACCAGATCCTCGGCAAACGCCAGCTAACCGCCGCAATTTCCGCGACAAGGCGGGCCGCATTGGCACCACAAGCAAGCAGACCGTGATACGAGACCGCGCGCAGGGCTCGACTGGCGCCCTTAGGGTCTTGCATGCCAAATCGGCATTCCGGGCCTGCGGAGGGCGTGGTTATGCGCCGGGGCATGGGGCCGATGCAGGGGGGGCCTCACCCGCGATTCGTTTGCGAAATCGGGCCCTTAGGTGGGCCCTGGCAGCCCCCGCCCGCGAACGGGGGTACAGGCGTCACCCTGGCGCTCGCTGTGGCGCAACCCCATGTCTCCTATTGCCTGCTCTGATCCCGCCCGCAACCGGAGGTTCGTCATGTCGTGGTCGGTAAACATCGGCTCGATCGCCGGCACCGCGATTCGCATTCACGTCACCTTCCTGCTGTTTTTGGTCTGGATCTTCGTGGCGGGCCTGGCGACCAGCGGCGTCAATGATGCGGTGAACAGCCTCGTCTTCATGGTGCTGCTGTTTGCCTGCGTGGTCGCGCATGAATTCGGCCATATCTTCACCGCACGCGCCTTCGGGGTGCCGACGCCCGACGTCACCTTGCTGCCGATCGGCGGGGTGGCGCGGCTCGCGCGCATTCCCGAAAAGCCGAGCGAGGAATTTCTTGTCGCGATTGCGGGCCCGCTGGTCAACGTCGCGATTGCGATCGTGCTGATCGCGATCGCGCCGACGCACCTTTCCGCCGCGCATCTCGCCGCCATGGAAAGCCCGAAAGTGTCGATGGTGGACCGGCTGGCGGAGGTGAATCTTTTCCTTGCGATATTCAACATGATCCCGGCGTTTCCGATGGACGGCGGTCGGGTGCTGCGCGCGCTGCTGGCGGTCCGGCTCGGTCACGTGCGCGCGACCGAGATCGCCGCCTCAATTGGCCAATTTGCGGCGTTTGCGCTCGGCTTCCTCGGCCTGTTCTACAATCCCATGCTGATCTTTATCGCGATCTTCGTTTACCTGGCGGCAGCCTCCGAGGCCCACATGGTGTCGCTGCGGGCGATGTCCCGCGACGTCCCGGTCACCGCCGCTATGGTGACGCGGTTCGCGACGCTGACCGGAAACGAGCACATCGATCACGCGATCGAGACCTTGTTGCAGACGAGCCAGACCGAGTTTCCGGTCGTCGACACCGATCATCGCCTCATCGGCCTTGTTGGCCGCGCCGAGATCATCCGGGCGCTTCGCGAGCTCGGGCCCTCGGCGCTGGTTTCTAACGTGATGGTCAAGGACGTTGCGACCATCGAGCGAAGCCATCGGCTGGAAGAAGCCTTTCGCCTTCTGCAGGAAAAAGCCGTGCCCGCGGTGGGCGTCGTCGATTATGCAGGCCGCCTGATCGGGCTAGTGACGGCCGAAACTGTCGGCGAGATGCTGATGGTGCGCAAGGCGCTGCCCGATGGCGCCCGGCTCGGCCCGTGGAGCCGGGCGTCAGGGGTGTGAGCGGCCGTTACCTCTCCCCGCCGGCGTGGATCGCGCTGTGTCCCTGTCGGGAAATCGAGGTTTCGCGGCCCGGATGGAGAGAAACGACGCGCGGCCGTCCCGGCATTTTGCTACGCACAATGCCGACTATGGGTTGAGCGATGGCGAAGCCGACGGCGCCTGCCGGTGACAACGTCGAGGGTGCGTTCGCGGGGCGCTCGACCTGCGAACCCCTTTGAAAACAGCGTTACCGCTTCGCCCGCTTTTTCGAGATATCGAAGCAATTGGGCCTCCGGTGTAGCGGTGCGATGGTTTGGGTTGCGGGCAGCGCATCCGCAATCGCCTCGAACAGCGGCTCGACGCCGAGATCGATGAATGTCCCGAAAATTTGATCGTGATGGGCCGGCATGAAGATGCGGGGCCTGAACAGCTTGACGAGTTCGAGCGTGACCGGCACCTGCACCTGTGCGACCGGATGGCCCTGATAGGCCACGATGGCGATGTCGACCGGGCCGAGCTTTTGCGCCAGCGCGCGCACGCCGTCCGTGACCGGCCCTGCGCTGTCGATCCATACGAGCTTAAACCCAGTGTCGAACGTAAAGGCGTAGGCGATCGTGCCCTTGGTGATGACGTCGGGTGAGAACGTGCCTCTCGCCAAAATGGCCTTCTCGGCCTCAGTTTGTTCCGGGGTCGCGGGACCGGCGTCCAGGTCATAGAGCCTGCCGAGGCTATCGAGCACATCGCGCGAGAGCGTGGAATGCTGGGCGAGCGCCGCGTCCACGGTGATGCCTTTGAACTTCAGCGTCTCCCCACCCGCCACGGCCGTCCCCTGTCCCTCCGGAACGCCGAGTTTGTAGGCAGTTTCGATGGTGATCGGCGCGCCGATCACCTTGGCCTTGGTTTTCTGCGCGATCGGCGCTACGTCCGACATGTGATCGAAATGACCGTGGCCGATGAATATCGCGTCGGTCCGCTTGACCTCCCCCGGCACGATGCCGGTCGGCCGATTGCGCGGGCCCCGGTCGAAATAGGCATCGAGCAGGAACACCTGGCCGCGGTAAACGAGTTCGTAGTTCGATGTCGAAAGCCAGCGCAGCATGATTGTGCTGGGGTCGTGCAGCATGGGACCGCCCATGGCGGTCGGGAAAAGACTGCGGCAGGCGTCCGCATCGGTGCCGGCCGCCTGGCTTTGCGTGCCGGCGACAAGCGACACGAGAGCCGCTGCGCACAGCTTCAACGCTGGGTAACGATGGGTCATGGTTTTTTCCCCTTCTGAAGCATTTCCGTCTCGGCATGCTCTGGGACGTTCTCCCGGCTTTTGGGCATCCAAGCAATGCGGGGTCTTCCGAAAAGCGCGACGTGCCGGTCCTTTAGGGCCGGGGCTCAGAGCGCCAGCGGGCACAGCCCGCTTTCCTCTTTGCCTTTGACTGAAGCAATGCATATCCACGACGCCAGCGAGCCAAGCTCGTGCTGTCCCAAACCGGGGTTGCGATTGAGGGAATAGCTCCCCTCGTAAAACCAACAGCCTTAAAGCGCTTCATCCAACGCTCCAGGCAACTGGGCGGACCGGGAGCAGTCGCGAGCGAACGGCGTTGGATGCATCCGCGAGAGGAAAGGGTTTAGTGCCTCCCCACGCCTTCGGCGGCAGACTGGATCGTTCGAGAATTGTGTCCAGTGCGAGGCCTTGGATGTTGTCCCTTCAACGGGAGGGCCAAGGAGAGCGGTGAGGAGGGCAGAAGCCCCTCGCTTCAGCGAGCGGGAGGCTTCACATGGAATGAGGCAAAAGGTGAGCCTCTCCCGGCAGTTCATTCGCCTCGCCATCTCGCGAAATGATTTTCGGCGCGCCGTACGATCGCGTTGAGCACGATGGCCATGGCGGCGAGCACGCCGATCAGACCCAACAACTTGGTGGGGTCGAAGTTCTGCGTGAACAGGGTGGTGAAATAGCCGATGCCCGCCACCGACACGTAAAGCTCCGCCAAAAGCACACCCAACAGAACGCCGCTCATGCCGAGACGCATGCCGGCAAAGAAGCTCGGCACCATGTGGGGAAAGATCACGTAGCGGAAAATTTGCCAGCGGCTCGCCCCCATCGAGCGCGCGCTCACGAGCAGGATAGGTTTGAGATTCTGGACGCCCGCCACCACGGTCACGATGACCGGAAACACCCCGTGGGTGATGCCGAAGGCGATTTTGGAGGCCGCCCCGATGCCGAACAGCAGGATGAACAGCGGCAGAACGGTGACCTGCGGCATGCCATAGAGCAACAGCACGATGGGATAAAAGCTGCGGCGCATGAAAGGCTGCAGGCCGATCGCAAGTCCAAGGACGAGCCCGATCGCAACCGCCAGCACAAAGGCAACCGCGAGTTCGAACAGCGTCAGCTGCAGCGCGGCGGGAACGCCGCGCGTGGCGAAGACCTTGCCAAGCGACATGACGACCGTCGACGGCGGGCTCAGGAACAGCGGGTCGACCACGAAGCGGGCGGCGACTTCCCACAGCACAAGCAGGCCAGCAACGACCATCAATCGTGCAAGCCACGGCCGCCGCGCCAGGCGGTGCGGCGTGAACCGTCGCCCCGGAGCGGTGATCGCCATTCAATCCCGCTTCCCGCGTGCTTCGAGCCGCGACACGATGGTGTTGAGGGTCACCGCGATGGCGATCACGAACACGATGTAGGCAAACATCCGCGCCATGTCCATCGCCTCCCCGAGGTGCACGATCCGATGGCCGAGGCCGGCAAGGGAGG
>JASHYD010000746.1 GCA_030043175.1 Xanthobacteraceae bacterium
GCTCGATGGATCCTTCGCTGGAAGAGTCCGCGCTGATGTGCGGCGCAACAGTATGGCAAATTGCCTGGCGCATGACGTTGAAACTCGTCTGGCCCGCCGCGGTCGCGGTTTTCCTTCTTCTTTTCTTGCGCGCAATCGAGTCATTCGAAGTCCCGGCCCTGCTTGGGCTTCCGATCGGAATCGAGGTCTACACGTCGTCGATCTATCGGGCCGTTCAATCCTATCCGAGCGACGTCGGGCTCGCGTCGAGCTCCGCGGTGGCGCTTCTCGTGATCGCATCGCTGTGCGTCTATGCGCAGTCACGCACCGTCGTCACGGCCGAAAAATTTTCAACCGTAACCGGCAAGGGATTTCGGCCGCGGGTGATGCGCATCGGGCGCTGGCGCTACCTCACGGCTGCGACCTTCGCGGTTTATCTCGCCATCATCGTGGTCCTGCCATTCCTGGTGCTGCTGTGGTGCTCGTTGCAGAAGTTTTACGTTGCCCCTTCGGTCGCGGCATTGAAGGATTTAACCTTTGACGCCTATCGTGCCGTGTTCGGCTACCCGGGCTTCGCGGGGGTGGTGTGGAATAGCGTGATACTTTCGCTGGCCAGCGCAACCATCGTGGCGCTGACCACGGCAGTGCTCGCCTGGATCATGACGCGAACGAAGCTGCCCGGCCGGTGGTCCATCGACAATCTTGCGATGCTCCCCCTGCTATTTCCCGGCCTTGTTCTCGGTCTCGCCATCATGGTCTGCTATCTCAACCTTGGCATCGGCGTCTATGGCACGTTGTGGATCATGCTCATCGCCTATGTCACCCGCTTCATGCCATACGGCATGCGCTCAAATTCAACCGCCATGCTTGCCCTGCACAAGGAGCTGGAGGAATCCGCGACCATGAGTGGCGCGTCGTGGGGCACGACGTTCTGGCGCATCGTGCTGCCATTGCTCGCACCCGGCCTGCTCGCCGGGTGGATCTATGTGGTGATCGTGTCGATTCGCGAGCTCTCTAGCTCCATTCTTCTCTATAGCCCGGGGTCGGAAGTCCTCTCGATTATGATCTGGGAATATTGGCAGAACGGACAGTATGTGGAGCTCTCGGCGCTCGGCGTGATGCTCATTGCGTCGCTTTTTTGCCTCGTTCTGCTGGAGCGATTCGTCAGCCGCCGGTTCGGCATCGCGGGTCCCGGAGTGTGAAGGCTATTGTCATCGGGCCGGCTCGACAATGCTCGACGCGTGCGAGCCCGGGTCGCGCACCCAAAACCCGGACGGCATCGCCCGTTCGGAGCGCGGGTTCCCGGGTTTCACTTGCCCTCAAGGGGGACTAGGCTTCTAGGAGCCTGTCCGAGTAATCGGAAAACGTGGAGTCGCTGGGAATGGAATTCTCATTGTTGGTCGTTTCCAGAATGGTGATGCAAAATTCGACTCCTCTTCGCGGCTTCGGTGGAATCAAATTCTCGTCGAAGTTGGTGATCACGAATATTCGGACACACTCCTAGCTTCTCGGCCGTGGCGCCCCCTGTGTGACCGGAAACGCCGTGCTGATCGTCAAGTCGCTATCCACAGAATATCCGGGCGGGCGCGGCGACGCCGTCCGGGCGGCTCATGACGTCTCGTTCGAAGTGCCCGACGGCAAACTCTTCACGCTGCTTGGCCCGAGCGGCTGCGGAAAGACGACAACGCTACGCTCCATTGCGGGCCTCGAGGTACCCAAGTCCGGCGAGATCAGCCTGCATGGCAGGCTGGTGTTCTCGTCGGCGGCGGGCGTCTCGGTTCCGCCGAATCGGCGCAATTTCGGCATGGTATTCCAATCCTACGCGATCTGGCCCCATATGACGGTGTACCAGAACGCCGCGTTTCCGCTTCAGGTCCGCCGCGACAAGCCGGATCGCAAGACAATCGCCAGCAGGGTCATGCGCGTTCTCTGCGCAGTTGCACTCGACGACGTGACCGAGCGAGCGGCCACCAAGCTGTCGGGCGGCCAGCAGCAGCGCCTCGCCCTGGCACGCGCGCTCGTCATGCAACCGCAGCTCCTGCTGCTCGACGAACCGCTGTCAAACCTCGACGCCAAGCTGCGCGAGCGCATGCGCTTCGAGCTCAAGCGGATGCAGCGCGAGCTCGCGCTCACCACCGTGTATGTGACGCATGATCAAAGCGAGGCGCTCGCGCTGTCGCACGAAATTGCCGTCATGCGGGAAGGGCGGATCGTGCAGATCGGCTCGCCGCGCGAGGTCTACGAGCGGCCGTGCAACCGGTTCGTCGCCGATTTCATCGGCACGACGAACTTTATCGATGCGCAGGTCACCGAGGAGAGCGGTGAGGGACACTGCCGCGTCGGGACGCCCCTCGGCACGCTGCGGGTCCGCTGCCTTGATTGCCTCCATCGCAATGAGGCCGCGGTCATATCCATCCGGCCCGAGGACGTCGAGTTATCGGAGCAGGCGCCGCAAGGCGCGGACCTCGATACTGTTTGTGCGGGCGTCGTCAATGCCAAGGCGTTTCTCGGCGAGCACCTGGATTTCCACGTCAAGATCGGCGATCTTGTCTTACTCGCCCGGGCGCACCCGTCGCTGCGGACCCCGGTCGGCGACAGAATCTTCGTGCGGATGCGGGCAGAGAAGTGCATCGCGCTGCCGGCTGCGGCGACATCGTCGGCCAAAGCGTGACGGGGAGGGATTGAGCGCTAGCCAACCCATCTGGCGATGAAGCCGATGGTGGGTTTCGCTGCGCTCAACCGCTGCGAATTAAGTCCGGTCAAGGAGGTCACCATGGCTGGGAACGCCACCGTTTCGGAGGAGCTGGCGAACAAATTCGCCAGCGAAAAGGAGACGCCTTACCTGCGCTGGGTGCGCAACGAAGGGCTCGACATCATCAGCGCTCATTACGTTCCCAACCTCCGCACGGTTGCGCTCAAGCCATGGCCGCGGCGCGGGGGCGCGGGCGTATTCATCAACCACGAGGCGTCGCGCACGTCCAACGATTGCTATGTGTGCGAAATTCCCCCCGGCGGGAAGCTCGCCCCGCAGCGCCAGCTTTACGAGGAGATGATCCTCGTGCTCGACGGTCGCGGCTCAACGACCATCTCGAACGACGCCGGCAACCGCATCAGCTTCGAGTGGAAGGCGGGGGCCATGTTTGCGATTCCCCTCAACGCCACCCATCAGCACTTCAATGGCTCAGGCGCCGCTGCGGCGCGCTTCGTCGCAGTGACCAACTGCCCGTCCGTGCTCAACCTCTATAACGACCTCGCATTCGTCTTCAATACCGCGCACGATTTCAAGAACCGGTTCGCCGGCGAACCCGACTATTTCAGCGCCAAGGGCGAGCAGAAGGGATTTCTACTGACCACGAATTTCGTGCCAGATGCCGTCAATCTGCCGCTCATCAGTGCCAAGGAGCGCGGCGCCGGCGGCGGCCACATCCGGTTCAACATGGCAAGGGGCACCATTGCGAGCCACATCTCGCAATTTCCGGTCGGCACCTACAAGAAGGCGCATGCGCACGGGCCCGGCGCCCACGTCATCGTGCTCAGCGGCGAGGGCTATTCGCTGATGTGGCCCGACGGCGACCCGCCGCATCGCTACGATTGGCAGGTCGGAACCATGATCGTGCCGCCTAACGCGTGGTTCCACCAGCACTTCAATGCGGGCGCAACGCCGGCGCGCTATCTCGCGTTCAAGCACGCAACCCCGCGCAATGCGCAGGGCGTACCGATGTCGTGGATCAGCCGCCGCCTCGGCGGCATGCAGATCGATTACGCGGACGAGGAGCCCGAGATTCGCCTCATGTTTGCTGAGGCCGTGTCCAAGCATGGACTGAAGCCGCGCATGGACGACGTTTACGCGGCGGAGGTCGCGACCTTGCCGCCGAAGGCAGCCTGAACTGGACAGCCACGCGAATCGATCGTTTACAGCACCTGCAGCCGGGATCGGGCGAAGCGAGGGCCCCCGGTACTGCGCACGGCTGAGGCGAGCCCGGATTTCGCTTCGCACTTCTGATTTGCGCACTTCTGATTTGCTTCATCGAAATGCTGGGCAGATCCGGGGCGCCGCTTTTCATAAGCGCCGCCGGTTGATATCATCTTGCCGCTTGGGTTCCTCTGTGGGCAATTGCCATG
>JASHYD010000747.1 GCA_030043175.1 Xanthobacteraceae bacterium
GACCCGGAACCTGTTTCGGCTGATCAGAACAGGCTCGGTCCGCTACGGTTTCGAGAAGAAGTGAGAGTCGAGATATGGAACACGCAACTCGGTCGCTTAGCCCCGCCCGTGTTTGCCAAATAATTCCAGAAATGTCTCTGTAATAATCCCATTGACCCAAGGTGCCGGCCGTGAGGCTGATGGCGATACGGCGATGACCCGTGGCAAGGGCGAAATCACGCGCAATGATCTCAAGCGCAAATGGCCTCGACCCCGGATAATTTCGCGGTTCCCCCGTCACGTGGCGCTTGCGGCCGAAAAGGTGCGGGACCCCGTCAATGAGGTGATATTTTGCGCTGCCGGTCTCCTATCGGCGACGCCGCTCACGTATTCCCTGCGCCGCGATGACGACGACTTCGTGGTGTTCTGCTTTGCTCAAGCCAGAAGACGCAGAGGCGTTCTGCGGTCGATTTGGTGGAGAGCGCCTGCCGGGGACAACGAGCCTGGCTCACGGAGCGCCGGACCGGACATTAATCGTCCAGCCACCGCCCTCGCGCGGTTCGAACAAAGCTTCCTCGCCCGGTTGTAACACGACAGCCTCGGCGCCGTGGTAGATATTGACCGGATCAGGCGAGTCGTTCCTGAACGGCTGTCTGATCAGCGCTTCCTCGTATGCCGACGGCAGAACCACGTCGACACGAGAGCGTAACTCCGTGATGAACTTCATGTGATCGTCTAGGCGGTGATGGCGATTGTTGGCTTGGCGTATATCCGCCGTCGGGGCGACTGTGAAGCCGCTCCTGCACCACGTGGTCTTTATGCCGCCGGTCTCACGATCGTGGTTACTCGTTTACCCCTCCTACGGTTGATCGCCCCATTACCCCGCACTGGCTATGGGTCAGCGGCCGGCGGGAGGGAGCGCGGCGGCCGGGTCCAGGAGTATCGCGACAACCAGGATGAATGGGCGGAGCACAACCTGGTCGCCGGCGCCGAGCAGCGTCGCGAGATAGCGGAGAGGCCCGAGGTCAGCGTCGGCCACCTCCCTGTCGCCGTCGATCTTCGCTTCTCGATCTTCAGTTCGGCGACGGCCTTCGCTTCGACCATCAGCTTGTCGGCGAAGTTGTTGCGCTTGGTGTGCCGTCGTTGTCGGCGGCGATGGGGCCGGGCGATGCGATTCTCTGCTCCCGACCTGGTAGCGTTCGTCGGCCCGCATCGCTCATCCACGACCCTCTTTCACCATACGACGACATCCGCCTGGCTCGGAAGCTATCGGGGGATAAGCTCGCGCCCTCCCGACGCGTCGATAACGCGATCGGCGTGCCCCAAGGCACTGCATCAAAAATAACCGTTGTCGGCGCGCCAGAGAAAGGGGACGAAAATCGCTGTTTTTCAAAATGGGTATTGAAGAAATAGGGAGAATTGCCCAGCTCTAGCGTCGGTTCCCTTTGCAGCTCCGGACATCCGCGCCGCGCAGGTAAGGCAGCCGAAATGACACCCTGCCAGCAATGGCTGAAATCAACGACGGCAACCGACGAGACGGCTGGCGACTTCATCACCATGCAGGCAGCGACGCGGCAGCGAGCCGTGGCCATTTCGCTATAATGAGGAGACTACGAAACATGAGCGACAACCCCGAAAGCACCATCACCGCGCTCGCCGCGCGGTTCCCGTCCACTTTCGTCGCCGATCCAGTTCAGTCGCACCGGCCTCTCAAGATCGGCATCGGCAACGACCTCGTCGCTGCCGGCTATCTGGCGCGGGAGGCTAATGCCGCGCTGAAGACCTACACCGGCCGCCTGGCCTACCAGCGCGTCGTTGCGACCGGCGGTTATCGTGTCGATCTTGACGGCAATGTCGCAGGCGAAGTGACGGACGGGCAGAGGCGATATGCGGAAGCCCGTGCCAGGCGCCTGGAAGCGCGCCAGAGTGGCAAAGCGGCGGCCAAGGCCAATGGGGAGGGCCGGAAGGCTACTGGCGAGCCCGCAGCGCAAACGGTGACACCGTCCGTGTGGGCTGCACGAGTGCTGACGGCCAAGGACAAGCCGGTCACGGTGCCCCACGCACCCACCAAGCTTCAGGCACCCGCCACGCTACCGGCACCACCACGGTCCAGCGACGGCCGGCTCGGGCTCGCCGACCTGAAACGACTGGCGCAGGAGCGCAAGCAGCGGGCGCTTGAGGAGGCGGCGGCATGCTCGTCAGTGTAGAGCAGGTCGGCCGTAAGTAGTGAGTTCGGAACAATGACCTCCGCCCTTCGGCTACTTGTCTAGGAGTGGAGGAGGCGCGCGCGTGGTTCCGAATGTGGCGCCGACGCAGAAACCCCTACTGTGGTGTTGCGGCGACTCTTTTGATCGCACCACGGCCTTCAGCGACCGTCAAACATCGCCTCACAACGGCGTTGCCCAGAACGGACACGGCCTTGCTCGCCGGGCGCAAAGTACAGAGCGCCAGGTCCTGCGGGAGGACCGGACCAATCGAGGCGCAGGGACGCAGCCTCGGATTTGGTCTGAAAGTGACCCAAACCTGTCATCCGTTGAGGCGCCCGGTTGCAAGCCTCAGAGCCACAACTACGTCGCAAATCGTTTCGGCTCACTCCGCCATCATGCGGCTACCCGCCATCTCTATTTTCGAGTCGTGGCCGATCAGAAATGCTACTACCCCAGCCATGATCGAACAGGCCGCCAGCACCACAAGGCCGAGCGTTGTTTCGCCAGTCGCATCCTTGATCCAGCCGATGACATACGGGCCGACAAAGCCGCCGAGATTGCCGATCGAATTTATCAAAGCAATGCCGCCAGCGGCAGCGGAACCGGTGAGAAAGGCGGTTGGGAGGGACCAGAAAGTGGGCACGGCCGCATACACGCCCATCGCACAGATGCTCAGAGCAAGAGCCGCAAGAACGGGGTTGCTAAGATATGCGGAAGCAATCAGCGCAAAGCCGCTGACGACTGCCGGACAAACCACATGCCAAACTCTCTCATGTGTGACGTCCGAGTGGCGCGTCCACCAAATCATAGCGACTGTCGCGAACGCAAACGGAACCGCAAGAAGATAGCCCGTCAGCGCATTGATTGAAATACCCGTGACCTTGTCGAGCCCGATGTCTGCAACCACGCCCTTGACGATTTGCGGCAGCCAGTAGGTCACGCCGTATAGCCCACAGAGAAGCCCGAAGTCGACGATGCTAAGAGCAAGAACGCGGGGATTTGTGAGAGCTTCTCCCAACTTATAGTGCCTGATCGCTTCACGGCTTTTGCGCTCATGATCGATCCTTGCCTGGAGCGCAATGCGCTCATCAAGCTCGAGCCAGGCAGCCCCTCCGGGCTTGTCCGTGAGATGCCTCAAGGCCCATAACCCGACAAGAACAGACGGCACGCCCTCGACAATGAACAGCCATTGCCATCCACCAAAGCCCATTGAGCCGTCGAGCGTATCGAGAATAAATCCTGAGATCGGCGCCCCAATGACCGAAGATAGTGGAATCCCCGTGTAGAACACGCCGATCCAGCGGGCTCTTTCATCGGCCGTGAACCAGTAAGTGAGATAAAGAATGATGCCGGGAAAGAACCCCGCCTCTGCCGCACCGAATATGAAACGCATGAGATAAAAGGTACGCGCATTATCGAAAAACAAGAAACCCAGGCCTTGGAGTATTGCGGAAATCGAAGGCACGAAGGCGAATGACGCAGAAATAACGCCCCAGGAGATCATGATCCTGGCAATCCATCGTCGCGCGCCGACCCGTTCCAGAATCAAGTTGGATGGCACCTCGAATATGAAGTAGCCGAAGAAGAAGATGCCGGCGCCGAATCCGAACATCTCGGCGGTGAGGCCCAACTCCTTGTTCAAGGTGAGCGCCGCAAACCCGACATTGACGCGATCCAAAAAGGCAACGACGAAGCATAGAGTCAGAAATGGAATGAGGCGCCACGCGGCCTTGCGCGATGCACGGCGGGCGGCCGCGTCAGAGACATTCAAGTCGGCAATATTCATTCAAAAACCAACATAGTTCGGTTGCGTGGCCAATTTCAGTCAGGGGAGACCGGGTAGAGGGATGTCTTAGAAATCGGGTTTGTCGGCATGCGGAAGGTTGAGCGTTCTGCCCATGACAAGTTAACGTTGGCGCTATGAGAAGGTCAACACAACAACCAAGAACACACGCTTTAGATGTGTCAGTTTGGAAACGCCCCAAAACGTTGTTTGCGCCAACCAAGTCTTTGGACCCAATCCCTTCATGTTCCGACTCGATCTCTTGCAAACTTTCTTTGCTCGCAAGTTAGACGATAGTCCGCAATTGGCCCACAGCCGCTGCGCCCCTCGATGGTGTCAGCACGGGGGGTATCGAAGGTACTTCGGACCAAATGGGCTTTAGAGGGGGATCGCCGCGGCCGACGGTCAGGGCGATGGCGAGCGGATCGCAGGTGAGCACCACGCGCGCGATCAGCCACCGGATAGCAGGCTCACTGTCCGCGTCGCCGCCGACGAGCTCGGCGACGTAGCGACTAGG
>JASHYD010000748.1 GCA_030043175.1 Xanthobacteraceae bacterium
ATGGCGTGCTGATCTGCACGGAACACGCGCAACAACCCTCGATCCTCGAAGAGTTCCCCCAATTGGCGCCTCACGACATACTGAAGAAGTGGCTTTACATCGATTGGCGTCACGAAGACTCCGAGCGGACAATCGAACAGCGCGAAAACCATCGCCCGCGATGATCAGAGATTTGGCATTCATCCTCATCCGAAGAAGAAGGTGATGATGGGGCGACCGCGTCAGAAGCCAAAGAGACGGGATAAGGGGGCCTTCCCCCGATCGGAGGGTGTCGGAGCGTTGATCTCGATCCAGCCTGACCGCAAAAGCACGCGAGGCCGCTCCAATCGTCAGCCTCGCTCTCACCAAATGTTCATTTTTCGTTTCGGCCAGAGAGTGCTAGGCTGTCTCTGCTCGTCCCTAGATGAGCACGGCCCCGATCTCTCCTCAGCCCCCCAGCCCCCGAGATCGGGGTCACATCTATGATCCATTCGTGGCTATTCCGTGAGGGCAAAGACGGGCCCCAAAACACGAATTTTATCGCATTGTTGCACTGAAGGTGTCAGCCTTCGACTTCAGGCGTCCGCCTGCCCCCAAATGTCAGGACAGGCTTCCGAGCTGCCACACGTAGTAAGGGGGATAGGGCCGCAGCCATCTAATGCGGCTGGGTCCGTGAGGAGGCGCGGAGTCGGGACGACGTGAATCCGCAACCCTCACGAACGGCGACCTCGATTTTCCCGAGTCTCAAACAAGAACAAAGTCGTCGTATGCGCCCCATGAACGGCAAGGCGAGCATGTCTTGGTGCGAGCTTATAACTCCTTCCGGGTGAATGGCCGTGCGCGGAGCCTGCGTGTGTCCTGAGAGCAGCGATGCCGTCTGCGATTGAAAAGAGTCCCTGCAGGATACGCTTTAGGTCCTCGTCCGCAATTACCTTCGGCGTAAGCCCGAGACGATCGGCTACAGCGCTCCATAGCTGTCCGAGGACCTGTCTATTCGGCAGCGTATGCCCCTGTGATTCGAGGAACCACTTGCAAGTGCTTTCGAGGATGGCGCAAGCTGCTGTGAGTGCCGCGGCTGGATGGGCGCGGATCAACGATCACGCCATCCACAGGCTTAGCCAGCTTTTTGCCACGGAACTGGGCGAGCGAGTGGGCGCATCGTAGAGTGTCGGTATGAGCGCCCATACGATCGCCCGCCTCAAGATCACCCTCGATGATGTCAAGCCTACGGTTGTGCGCCGCATCGAGTTGCCATTCGACATTCGGCTCGATCGTCTGCACCTCACGATCCAGGCCGCAATGGGCTGGACCAATAGCCACCTTTACGAGATCCGCGTCGCCGATGTCAGATGGAGCACACCCTATCCCGAGGAGGATTGGAGCGGCGACTTCCTCGATGCCCGCAAGGCTCGCCTCGACAAGGTGATCGAAGACTTCGGCACCAAGACGATGAGATATCTCTACGACTTTGGTGATGGCTGGGAACACACAATCAAGATCGAGCGCCTCCTCGACCGGGTCCCCGGCATCATCTATCCGCGCCTGATCGACGCGAGGGGCTGCTGTCCTCCTGAAGACAGCGGCGGCCCATGGGGTTATGCTGAACTCCTCGAAGCCATCAAGGATCCAAAACACGAACGTCATGCCGAACTGACTGAATGGATCGGCGGTGCCTTCGACCCAAACCTCCTCGATACCGATCAGCGCGCTGCGGAGGTTCAAGCCCTTGCCGGAACCTGGACTCGCAAGTCCAGCAGCAAGCGCGCGCGACGCCACTGAACCGCGGCCCTCTGCGGAGGGTTACACTCCGATAGCCGGGCCGAAGATCGTCTGTGACCCGCACAGTAGCGTGGAGGCCCGTCGGTGACGGGAGTGATGCGCAGTCACAAGCCCGCTGCTCGAAGTCCTGCTCCCGCGACGGGGTAAGCTCGCCGACCTGTGCCCCCCCGAGTAGGCACACAGCCGCGGCACCCACCGCTTGGCGGCTCCTGAGGGGTTCCAATTGACTGGCCCCAAAGCAAGCGTCGGTGCTACAAAACACAAATACAAAACACACAGCTAACCGAAAATAATCTTGTTTATCTTCAGTGAGTTAGCCTACATGCGGCAGGATCCCTTCACCCGCTCCACGACAGGTAGTGTCCGGCCTGGACACATAGGTGACAGATTGTAGCGGACACATAGGTGACAACCTCGTGCCGATCGGGTTATCGCAGGGGTTGCAAGGTCTTTGCTCTCAGGAATCGGCTCGAAGTCGCTATCCTAATCGAGGAAGCTGACGGAGCCAAAACGGCTCTCCCCGGGGGGCATTCATGGCATGGCCATTATCAGTCGGCGCGCGCTTTCGCCGTCAATCCCGCGCGCCTAAAGGCGCGCCCTTACGGGCAAGGGGATTGACCGCCATCGGCGGGACGCTTCATACCCAAGGCTTCGTGAGGTCGTTCGCGATTGAATTCGTCAACGAAGTGATCGAACTTTTCCTGCTGCTGCAGCGTGTTCATCGCTGGCGGGCGGGTGGCCTCCTTCTTAAGTGTGAGCTGCATTCGCTCATGGCGACCGTTGTGCTGAGGATGTCCCGGCTTGATGCGCTCGATCTGAATGCCGAGCCTGAGCCACCACACAGACAGCTTCGACAAATTGAACAGTCCGTTGGGGCTGGCGAAGGGTACGCCGTTGTCCGAGCGGATCGCGAGCGGGGAGTTGCCCGCCTCACAGCCCCCAGGCGCCCAAAGCAGCCTCAGCACCCGCAGGGTAATCCTTGATCCGGTAGACGTCTGCCGCGTCAGGCCAGTTTCCTTCGCGAGGGAGTGATGCCAACCGTCTGTTGCCCGAGCATGGCGCGCATCTTGACGAACTGCTTGCGAGTGAAGCTCGGGTTGCGACCGATGTAGGCCCGGTCGCCACGCTGCTTGGCGTGCTCGATACCGACCCGCCGTGCAGCCTTGGTAGCCCCAGCCTGCCTGAGAGGTCGCGGCCATGAAGGCGATTAGCGGTCACGTCGGCTGCGCGACAAGCCGCTGACCCTACGGCCCCTTGGGTCCCTCGGGCGTTCACAGAGCGAGGCTGGGACCGTTGGAGACATGGCCCAAGTTAGACGGTTCGACGCCGTCACCGGGATACGTTGGGCGTTAGCCAATTGTTCCGACGAACATCCACCTTCTGCGACCACCGAACTCTTGTTCATCAATGACCCAGAGCTGCGGGAGAATATCCGTCGCGATTTGGGTGCGATGGAGAGGGCCCTCAATAACGCAGAATGGAAAGCCGCAACCGTGTTGGCTGGAGCTACGATCGAAGCTCTCTTGCATTGGTGGCTACAGGCGCGGTCACCCGGCCCTACCGCTGTTCAAGCTGCTGCCACGCTGTTGGCAGGCAAAGGAACAATAAACAAGCCCCACAACAACATTGATCGGTGGGAGCTGCATCAATTCATCGAGGTTGCCGGACACCTTGGTCTGCTCAAGCCGGACACATGTAGCGCGGCGCGATTGGCGCAGAACTTCAGAAACCTAGTTCACCCCGGCCGCGCGGCCCCGTCTGGCCCAGACTCGCGACCGCGGGACTGCTTACTCAGCCGTCGGCGCGCTGGACACGTGATACGTGACCTATCCTAGTCTGGCCCTGTCAAACACCGAGCTACCTGCGCGCCCATCCGCGCCCGACGGGGCCCAAGCCGGAGGAGGCGGGCCGCCATGACCCACCACTTATCGGCGCGGGGCAGCAGGCCCGGAAATCCCATTCGGACCCCGCCTTCAGGCTCAAGATTTCGATCGACAAGCTAAGTTCGCGACGACACGATTAGGCGCAGGAGCGGTATCGCGGGGGACAATCTCATGGGCCGCGCATTACTGACTATACTTCTGGTTTTCGGCTCGGTGGCGGTAGCTTACATCGTCCATTTGTCCCGGCGGGCAGCGAGCGCGGTGAACGATGGCGTCTAAGATGTTACGCGAGACTGGCAGCATCACAGACAACGCCAAGCAACTTTATAGAGAACAGATGATGCCCGATGCTGTGAGGCTTTCGATGCTCGATGGGCCATAATACCAAGTCATCTCTTGTTCGTTGGTGGCACCGCACCCGGTCCCGGGTCGCTTTCCTTATTTTTGCAGTACAGATAGCCTTCGCCGCTTTTATATACTATTTTGCTAGCACAATCCTTTTTACACTGTCCGTTTTCCTTATTCCCGCCGCCAGACGCGCACCCAATACAGGTGCATTTTTGTTCAGCTACCTTTTTGTCGGTCCCATTATCTGCTTGTTTAGAACCATCACCCGTTGCTGCCAAGGCACCGGCCATAGAGAACCCTGCGAGGAAGAGGGCCAAAGCGGAAGAGCTTGCAAGGGATTTCATCCATTTTCTCCTACTGTAATTCGACGCTGAACCGCTAAAACGTCGGAGTTCAATGTTTTAAATGTGCAATAGCTAAGATAGCGTGATATACATCACACTAGAAGGGAAGATTTGTATCAATCGTAGCGCTGCGCCCATGCCCCTACGCACCGCGTTCAGATCGGCCTGCGATAGGCCGCGCTTCATGCCGAAAACGCCATCTCGTTCGCGGGTCTGACCCTCTTTGAATCAATCAACATCGCCCACTCCTCCAATGCGGCATGGGCGGAAGGAAAGCTGATGTCAACCCGGCCCGCCTTGATCAGCTCCCACACGGAAGTTCGCTGCCGCTGTTATCCCCACTCTTCTACAAGCGGCGCCGCGTCCTCCCGAGGGGGTCTGAGCGGTCACTGTCCCCCATCGGACTCATGGCGTCCAGTCGCGACCCAATGGACCTTAGCGTGCTATCTGCCCGATGGACCCCGAGGGGTTGGGGGCACTCAGAACGGGTCTACAGGTCGTTGATTTCGTTGCAAATTCTTGCTGCCATTATTTGCGAATGGCGCTGGGGTCCATTCCGCGTTTTCAGGCCTGCAGGCAGCGCCTTCGACCCTGCTTTCAGGACGCGCTTCCGGGGCTTGCCGGCGTCGCTGCGGCGCTTCCGGGACCGCTTGGTCACCGAGTTAGGCCGAGGCCGGGTGGCGACCGGCCGGGTCGCGTAGTCTGCGATCGTGGTCCCGTACACCGGCCACCCTGCGTCGTAGGCATCCATGCAGCAGTCGTTAGTGCGCAGCAGAAACTGATGCAAGACCGAGTCACCGCATAAACCCTCCCGCTGCGCTCTCCAAGTTACGGAAAGGAAAACGCGCCCAAAGTGGATAGGGGGCAGCCCGAGTGTTCCGGCGGGCCCTGAGGGAGCCTTGGGTTCCCGCGCGGCTGGTGATGTCGTCCTCTGATGGCCAAAGGGAGTTCGACTCGACACCTTCTGTCGGATAGTTATGTTCAAATCAGCCGAGAATCCGGATGTGAATGCATCAAAGCAATTCGGGTAATCCGCAAGTTGGGCAATAAGAACGCCTATGAATTCGCCGACCTATGGAAGGGCTTCGCTGCGGGTAAGGCACGGCAAGGCAAAAAGGAGGTCGTCATGGGAGACCGCCGACGAATTCGACACGGCACTACAGCGCCCTGCGCAGTTGGCGAACCAGGAGTTCTTCAACGAGGCGCAACGCGCTGAATTGGACGAGACTCGGTTGGCGACCCTCAACCGCTTCGCGACCGAACGCGAGATCAACGGGACCTATAATCGGGCGACGTTCCGTTCGACCAAGCCGACGGGGACGCGTACTTCGGATCGTCGATCCTCCCAATGGTCGGCTTCCGCCAGTTCGCTGCCGGAGCGTTGCCTCACCGGTGGACTACCCGAGTTTGGTATCGACACCGGCAGCTTTCGGCGCGTCGTGCAGACGCCGGTGGCATCTCGATGTACTACGACGTCGGCCAGGGTCAGGGCTGGGAGCGCAACATCGTCATGGACGGAAGCCCCCATTTACCGCCCGGCATTCGTCAGTGGTTCGGCGACTCGCGCAGCCATTGGGATGGCGACACCCTCGTCGTCGACGTGACGGACTTCAGCCCGAAGACTGATGCCTTCGGGTCGCGGGAGAACCGGCACCTCATAGAGCGCTGGACGCGCACCGGGCCGACGACGCTCGCCTACGAGGTCACGGTCGAGGATCCGACGGTGTGGACCCAGCCTTGGACCGTCAAGGCAGGAGTTGAGCAAGCAAAGCGACCAGGAGAACCGGATTTATACCGAACCACGCTGCATTGAAGGCAACTACGGACTCCCGGGACTTCTGCATGGAAGGCGCGCGGAAGAGGCCGCTTTTGCGCAACGGCGAGGTCCCGATCCTGCCGCCATAGACAACACGAACGACGCGCCGCTACGCTCACAGAGAGGCCCCCCAGGGACCCATTGCAACAATAGGCCTATTATCGGAGCAGATGACGAGTGCCGCGGCATCAGTGTGCGAGATCAACCGTACGCGTGGATCGCTCAGGACTCGCAGCCTTCGATCTGTAACATACGCGGCATCCGTTCCCTGCAATCGAGGATCATCCAGTTTCCATGTC
>JASHYD010000749.1 GCA_030043175.1 Xanthobacteraceae bacterium
CGGCGTGGTCTCGAATGCGGCGCTGGGCTCCGGCGACAGCGGGAGCTGCCATGGCTGCAACAATGACTGGCGCCGCCACAGAAGCGATCATGATGGCAAGTGCGATAAGGTTGATGTTCGTGGTCACGGCAAAAGCTCCTTATGGATAATGACCGAACCGTTCGGTCACAAATAGCGCCCTCACGAGGAGACGTCAATTGACCGAACCGTTCGGTCACATGCTTTTGATTGGTTCCGCGCAAACCGGCGACAGCAGTGAGGTGCTATGATACCATGAGCTTCGCAATCCGCTGCGGCGGCGCTGGAACTTGCCGCGTCGCAGTTAGTCGCGGATTCTGCTGTGCCGATGGACAGGTCAATGTGGTCCGCCTGAGCTGGGTGTTGCTGCGATTTGCCAATGCGGACCATGCTCTGGCGAGGCCGCTGCCGCTGCCCCGACCATATCGGGACGATGATGCTCAAGGGGCCATCACCAGATTGAAGCGTGCTCCCGGTGACACAATGTGATAGCTTTCCCGCGGCATTGTGCATTTAGCGCCACGCTAAATTTTTGTGCGCCGCTTAGACACGTAGGGAAAGGTCAATGGCAAGGATCGACGCCAGAAGCTCTGATGGCGCAATTGCAAGTTCTGCGACTGCTGCGTATCTCCAGGGTACGCCGAGGAGCGGCCCGCTCAGATACACGCCTGGCTTTCTGTATATCCTGGCTCTTTTCGTTGCCGGGAAGTTCATCTTCCCGGATCCAAGGGCCACCTTAGTTCAGTGGGGTGAGTATCACCTCTCTTGGGTTGAGATCCTCATGGTCGGTGCCGCGATGATGGCGATGGCTGAGCAGTTAAGGGTCTCTCATCCTGGAGTTGACAACACGATCGAGGCCATTTTGATGGGCGCAGTTGCAGGCACTCAGGTCCTGCTTTTCGCTCTTGGGGCAGCCGGGGTGAAGCCCCTCGCTATCTTCAACAATACAGAATTTCTGATGCTCACCTTGATCAGCATGACTCAGGCTGTCGTAGCGATTATGATCAACGCTCGGACCCTACGGCGGACGATTGGCGTAGGCGGTAACGGCTAGCGTGGACTATTCACACATCCGGGAATACCCGTCCCGGGCGTATCCGTTACAAGTGACTCAGACGAAAGCTCCCACATGGGACCTGGGACCCCATCATTACTGACATGACGTACGCCCAAAGGACCTGCCGCTTGACAGCGTGGTCACCGCGTCAACCCTTGTAACATTGCAAGCCCGCCGAGCCGACAGGTCGCCTCCTCCGCCCGATCAGCGTCTAATGGCAGCCTCTGGGGACAGCGGCGCGATCGCCGTGTTCGCGGCCGTCGTTTACACCGTGTCTCATTTGTTGGCGCCGAATTCTAATTGAGTGCATTCTCTGGGCGTCTTGCCGAGCGTGCAAGATGTGCGGACCGTTCGAAGCGGAGACCCCGATGACCAAAGACGATACCAGGTCCCTCGAGAGGGGAGACATCATCGGCAGCGCCGAGCACAGGCACGCCGACGGCAAGGCGGGCCGGCCGCAGATCGCGTTTACCGATTTGCGGGAATGGATGATGGAGGCGCGCAAACTCGGTGAAATCCGCGAGGTCAAGGGCCTGTCATGGCAGAAGGACATCGGTATGGCGGCCGAGGTCATCCTGCACGATGAGAACGCGCCGTGCGTCGTGTTCGAGGAAATTCCCGGCACTCTCGCCGGCAGCAGGGTGCTGGTCAATTTCTTTGGCGGCCTCCGGCAGAAGATGACACTGGGTTTCCCGCTACACCTGTCGAAGCTCGAGTTGAGCGAGGCGTTCCGCGAGCACTACATGGCTGACCTCAAGCGTATTCCGCCGCGTTATGTCAACGACGGCCCGATCTTCGAGAATGTCATCACCGGCGACCAAGTCGACGTCACCATCTTCCCGACACCAAAGTGGCACGATGGGGACGGCGGACGTTACATCGGCACCGGCAGCTTCAACGTGACTCGCGATCCCGACGAGGGGTGGATTAATTGCGGCACCTATCGCGTGATGATTCACGACGAGAAAACTGTTGGCTTTTATATCTCGCCGGGCAAGCACGGCCGCATTCAGCGAGACAAATACGAGGCGCGCAAAGAGCCCATGCCGGTCGCTATTGTGGTCGGCTGCGATCCGATGTCGTTCCTGATAGCCTCGAGTGAGGTCCCGTACGGAATCTGCGAGTACGACATCATCGGTGGCATCCGCGGTGAACCGGTTGATGTCGTACGGGCGCCGGTCACCGGTTTGCCGGTACCGGCCAATGCGGAGATCGTGATCGAGGGCTTCGTCGAGCCCGGCAACGTCAAGCCGGAAGGTCCGTTCGGCGAGTGGATGGGCTATTACGGTAGCGACATTCGACACGAGCCCGTAATGGACATCAAGGCGATCTACCATCGTAACAATCCGATCCTGCTCGGCTGCGCGCCACAGCGCCCGCCGGACGAGATCGCGCGCTATCGCGCACTCACGCGCTCGGCGATCGTGCGCGAGAATATCACTAAGGCCGGCGTGCCCGACGTGGTGGCCGCCTGGGCGCACGAGATCGGCACCGCGCGCCTCCTGCTTGGCATTGCTATCAGGCAGCGCTACCCGGGTCACGCCGCGCAGGCCGGTCATGTCGCTGCCATGTGCCACTCTGGGGCCTACGCGGGCCGCTACGTTATCGTCACTGACGACGACATCGACGTATCCAACGTGGACGAACTGATCTGGGCGATGCTCACGCGCTCTGATCCCGCGACGTCGATCGATATCATCCACAACGCCTGGAGCACGCCGCTTGACCCGCGTATCGAGCCCGAGCGCAAGGCCAAGGGCGACTTCACGAACAGCCGGGCGGTTATAGACGCTTGCAAACCGTGGCACTGGCGGGACAAATTCCCGAAAGTAAACGCTCCCTCGCGCGAGATGGCACGACTTGCGCGGCAGCGATTCGGCTATCTGCTGAAATAGGCCTACTCGCTCCTGATCCCCTTCTCGCGGATGATCCTGCCCCAACGGGCGTATTCGTCCCGGAGATATTCTTTTTTATGTGTGTGCGCCAGTGTGCCCGCATGCACTTAAAACCATTGTTTCGGAACGATTTTTAGCCGTCTCTCTCACTCTCAGCCGTCCTTGCATGTCCGACCGTGTGCGTGCTAATCCGCGTTGGTAGCGTGGGTCAAAGCGTGGAGTGGGGATATGGCGCGGACGGTTGGAAAGCTCACCGCGTTGGCCGTCTCGAGACTAAAGAAATCGGGCATGTACCCGGACGGCGGCGGGCTGTATCTGCAAATCACAAAGACAGGTGCGCGCTCTTGGGTGTTCCGCTTCAAGCAGGACGGCCGCGAGCGCTACATGGGACTTGGTCCGCTTAATGCCGTGTCACTTGCCGAGGCGCGCCAGAAAGCCACTGAGGCGCGTTCGCAGCGTGTCAACGGTGTTGATCCTATTCAGGCGCGGAACGCTACCAGACAAGCTGCTAAGGCGGCCGGAACGTCATTCAAGACGTGCGCCGCGTCCTACGTCGCTTCCCATAAAGCAAGCTGGACCAGCGAGCGTCACTCCGAGCAGTGGACGGAAACGCTCGAAGCGTATGTATATCCAAAGATCGGCGACATGTCGGTAGAGTTAGTCGATACCACGTCGGTGCGCATGGTGCTTGATACGATTTGGTTCGAGATACCGGAAACAGCGTCACGGGTGCGTAACCGCATTGAATTGATTTTGGACGCGGCAAGGGCGAACGGCTTGCGCAATGGCGACAACCCGGCCCGGTGGCGCGGTCACCTTGATAAGCTGTTGCCGGCGCGTTCCAAGCTGCAAATAGTGAAGCATCACCCGGCTATGCCGTATGACAAACTGCCGAGGTTCATGGCGCGACTACGCGAGCGCAACGGTGCGTCAGCGCGCGCGCTTGAACTGACGATCTTGACGGCGGTACGCACCGACGCGGCGATTGCCGCCCACTCCCGGGAAATCGATATTGACCACGCCCTATGGACTGTGCCAGCCGATCGAATGAAGGGCCGGCGACAGCACCGTAGCGAACACCGTGTGCCGCTCGCTGGTCGTGCGCTTGAAATCGCGAAGGCGACGGCGGACGGCTATCTCTTCCCTGGGAAGCGCGGGCGGGAGCATTTGCATCATAAGTCCATGATCGAATTGGTTGACTATATGGGAATCCGCGACGCCACGGTACATGGCTTCCGTTCGACGTTCAAAGACTGGGCAGCCGAATGCACCGACTTTGACGACTGGGTGTCCGAGAAAGCACTGTCGCACGCAGTCGGCGACGAAACCCGCCGCGCGTATCAGCGTGGCGAGCTATTGGCTAAGCGACGCCAGCTAATGACAGCTTGGGACGCCTTCTGCTCAACCGCTCGACAGGATGGATAACCGTCTGCAGTGCATTGCGCCAAGCGATTTCGTCTTCGTACCGAATATAGGTACGGCTGCCCAGCTTGACGGCTGTCAGTTTGCCGTTGCGGATTTGCCCATAAGCAAACGATCGGCCGATTTGGTTGCGGCGGCAAAAATCGTTCAGCGCTGACATACCGCCGTAGGGGTGGGTGAGCTCGGGAGCACTCACTTACGCCCCCGTTGAACGAGACGGCAGCTCAGACAGCCACAAGCCAAAATGGCCTGCAAGCGCAAGGCAGGCATGGCGGCAATAATGAAGGCAATGACGAACAGCAGCATGGCGGCCACTTGCTTCGTGCATTGCGCGTCTCTTTCGCGGAGCGTCGCGATGTTGCGAAGCTCGGATACTCCTCGGTCAAGTCGAGTGCGCGGCCAATTCCCCGCCGGTATCGCTTGTTCACCTTTGTTATGACTGGCTCGCGCGCGAGGGCACAACTGGGTGAACTGACTGAACAAGTTGGTGCTGATGCCGACGATGACAGCGAGCACGAGGATTTTGACGCCCGACGCGATGATGTTGCCGAGAACACACTCGGCCAGAAACGCCGTCTTGCCGAACAGGCCGAACGGCACCAGGACGAAGCCTGCCAAGGTGGTGAACTTGAACTCGATCAGAGTGACGAAGAGCTGGATCGCGAGGACGAAGAACCGCGCGACAACGACCAGCCACGCGGAGTACAGCACCGCGAGCTCCATCCAACTCGTCGGGGTGAAGATCGTGGTGAAGCCGACCAGGCTGCCCGCAGCCTGCAGGATCGGCAGGCCGGCGTCGATTCCGGTCTCCGGCAGTTCGGCCGAAAGACGCGGCGATCCGGGATGCACCTCGGCGCCGACGTGGTGGGCGACGACACGCACGATGCGCTCGCCGTCTTCCGCCGACAGTCGCTTGCCTGTGTCGCTGAGCTTCCCGGTCAGACAATCGATCCACAGGCGACCGTCCGGATTGAGCATGATCTCGACGATGGCCGGATCTTCCAGCCAGCCCGTGATCGTAGGCCCCATCGCAGTACGCAGCATGCAAACGCTGCGCGAAGCCGCTTCCGATTTGAGAGAAACCGTCCCCACCGCCGTCCCCGAAGTTTGCGACCGCCTGGCGCAGTCAAATGCCGGGACAATTAAAGAGGCACAGGTTTCGGGGAATGCAACAACTGAAGTTGGGGCGTAGGGCTATAGAGGGCTCCAGCGTACACACAGGATAGTTTCGTTGGGTGATGCCGACAGTGATCGGGACGGTTTTGGCATCGGTGACGGGCGCGGAGTGGGTTCATGCCGCGCCTCCATCACAGCGTGAGCGCAATTGCAGCGAGCAGGGCCACCCTACCGCCGGCCACCCTTTTGTCCTATTTTGGAGTGACCCCGCGCACGAGATCCAGGAAACCCCAATTACCTGGGTTCGGACGGTTAGCATATCCGGTGCGTGTGGAGGCGATGAGCCAACAAAGCACGATAGGCC
>JASHYD010000750.1 GCA_030043175.1 Xanthobacteraceae bacterium
ATATTTGGGATGACCCAGAGCGCGACCCTGGCGCCGTCAGGCCATGTAAGCTTCGGCCGGCGGATGATCGGCGAGTACGCAAAGGGGCCATAGGGGCGAGCCTTCATCCGAGCCTCCCGCGCGGCAGTCCCGCGGCTTTGACCGGGCAAGCAAGCGCGGGCCGCCAGCCGCCCGCGCGATGGAGAAATTTGCACGAGAGGACTTTTCTGTTCCCGTTGCCGATGAGCGCGTCGCCCGAGGTCCTGCCGCCGGAATCGATCTTGACCCGGACCGGCTGAACATCGCCCCCGCTTCTACCGCGTGTCGGAACCCAAATCCTCGCCATCGGCGCTGCCTCCGTGCTTCGGCCCGGATGTCGATTGCGCACCACGTTTTTACTACGTGATGGCAAGCCTGACCATCGCTTCGGTAGTGGCGGTCGTTTGGAATTCTTTGGCGTAGCCCGGGGCCGGCACGGTGGGCCGCTTGATGGCGGCTGGCTGCCCGGGCCTTGCGCCGGTGTCCCGGAAGCGCATGATCTCGGGGGACATCCTGCGATGGGAGCAAGTTGTGGCAATCGACGGCGAAGCAGCAAAACACGTTCTGGCTCACATCGATCGCGACGAGCTGGCGCAGCTCGGCTGCGAGCTGACGAGCATCCCGAGCCCGACCGGCCACGAAAAGGCAATCGCCGACTTCATCCTCGCTTGGTTCGAGGCCAGCGGCTTGAAAGCGGTTCGACAGGAAGTGGAAATCGACCGCCCGAATGCGGTCGGCATTCTCAACGGGGACGGCACCGGATGCAGCCTCGGATTCAATGGTCATACCGACACGAGCTTCACTGGAACGCGCGACGATCTTCGCATGGCAGCAAACCTTGAGCCTGACGACCAGCTCGGCGGACGCATCGTCGGCGACAAGGTGCAGGGTCTGGGAATATCCAACATGAAAGGCGGCCTCGCATCTTTCATGGTGGCCGGGAAGGCCCTCAAGAGAAGCGGCGTCAGGCTCAAGGGCGATGTGGTGCTCGCGGCTGTGGTCGGTGAAATTTCCCGCACCCCCGTCGGTCCGTGGCAAGGCCGGGAATATCGCGGCGAAGGCATCGGCACCCGCCATCTCTTGTCTCATGGGATGCACACCGATTACGCCGTCGTGGCTGACGGCTCGGACCTCAACATCGTGTGGACTCAGACCGGCGTTGTCCAGGTCAAGGTGACGACATTTGGCCGGGCGGAAGCCGCCTGGGGGACGGATCGGGCCGAGTTCCCGATGGACAAGGTGAACGCCATTGTGAAGATGACGCAGATCATCGATGCAGTAGAGACGTGGGGCGCGGCGTTCGAGCGGAAATACGTCTATCAATCGCCCACCGGCCCGCTGCTGCCGAAGGTCAATGTCGGTGCAATCGAGGGTGGCGCGCCCTATCGGCCGAATTATTTCCCCGGCGTCTGTTCGATCTACGTCGATGTGCGCATGCCGCCGCAGGTGCGGCCCCTCACTGTTCAGCGCGAATTGCGACGCGCGCTCAATGCCACCGGGCTCGATTTCGAGATCGACGTCTATAAATCGTTGCTCGGGCATGAGGGCAAGAACGTCGAACCGCTGGTCAAGTGTGCCGAAGAGGTCCACCGCTATCTGTTCGGCGTTGACATCAAACCGGAATCGCCCGATCGCGCCAGTATTTGGACCGACACCAACATCTATAACGAACTGGGCATTCCGGCAATCAAGATCGGCCCGCGTGGGCGGCGCATCAGTGCGCGCAACGAGGAGATCGACATTGATGTCATGGTCCGGGCGGCACAAATCTACGCGCTCATGGCGCTCGATATTTGCAGCCGCACCAAGGTGCTCGACTGAGCGCCGCCGTGCTGCGAGCTCTCGTCACAGACCAGCGCAAGCGCCATCGCAATGTGACCTGCCTTGCGTGTCGGCGTAGAGCGCGTAAATTGACTTAAGTTGCGGCTCGCCGACATCTCCATCTTTTCTAGGGAAAACGCGCTTGTCCAGGCTTCCACTGACGCTCGCTTGCGGCGATTACGAAATCGTGCGCGCCCTTGTCAACGGAAAGGTGATGCCGGACGGTGTCGACCTCAATGTCCTCACCGAGATGGATTCAACGACGCGGCATTGGCGCTTTTTGCGAAACCAGGAATTCGATGTCGCGGAAATCTCGTGCTCGTCCTATCTCGTCGCCCGCGACCACGCACTGCCGGTCGACGCGATTCCGGTGTTTCTCCATCGCAGGTTTCGCCACGGATTCATTTTCATCAACACCACCAAGCGCATACGCACTCCGAGCGATCTCGTCGGCCGAACAGTCGGTGTCAAGCAGTTTCAGGCTACCGCTATCGTGTGGATGCGCGGAATCCTGCAACATGAATATGGCGTACCGCTCGAATCGATTAAGTGGGTCTGCGAGTTGGACGAAACAATAGAATTTACGCCGCGTGCCGGTTTCAAGATCGAGCGCGCGCCGACCAATGCGTCGATCGAGCAGATGCTGGCCGACGGAGAGATCGATGCGGTCTTGCATCCTGATTTGATCCGTCCGCTGGTCGAAAAGGATCCGCGGATCGCCCGCCTCTTTCCAGATTATCCCGTCGAAGAAATGGCGTTCTACCAAAAGACCGGCATTTTCCCGATCATGCATGTTCTCGGCATCAGACGGCATATCATCGATCGCAATCCGTGGGTTGCCATCAACCTCTTCCATGCCTTCGATGAAGCCAAGAGTGTTGCCATGCAGCGGCTGGCAAACCCGCGGGTCGTACCGCTCGCCTTTTACCGGGAAGCCTGGGAAGAGCAGGAAAGGATCATGGGGCCAGATCCGTGGGAATATGGCCTCTCCGACAACAACCGTCACAACCTTCAGACGCTGGTTGGCTACGCCTATGAGCAAGGCCTGATCCGGGGCAAATTCGCGCTCAACGAGCTGTTCCTGGACGTGTCTCAGGGGCGCAAGCGCGGCGTCGAGTTCAGAATATGATCCAGGACATCATCCGAGGGTGGAATGGCCCATTTGGAGGATCAACGGTTAGTCCGGCCGCCCGCCGATGCCTGGATGAGCTCAACAAGGCGCGCCGGCGTAATCGGCACCTCCTCGATACACACGTCATAATCCCTGAGCGCGTCTTCAATACCGGAGATAATCGCTGCCGCAGCGGGTACGGTGCCAGACTCGCCAATGCCTTTTACGCCAAGCGGATTTTTGCTGCTCGGATATGCCACAAGGTGGACGCTTATCGGTGGGATTTCCGGAGCCGTAGGCAAGAGATAATCGGCAAAACTTGCCGTCATCGGCTGAGCTGCGCGGTCGAAGCTCATGAATTCGAATAGCGCATTGCCGATTCCATGAACCAGGCCGCCGTGAATCTGCCCCTCGGCAGTCATTGGGTTGATTACGCAGCCACAGTCATTGACCACTACGTAGTCGAGCAAGGTGACGCTGCCGGTGAGGGGGTCGACCTCCAGTTCGACGGCGTGTACGCCGATGCCGTAGGTCAGAGCCGCCGTCTCGAAGTTCACCGCAGATTCGAGACCCGGTGCTATTCCCGAAGGGATCTTGTAGCCGGGTGCTCCGGCCAGCGTATCGGCTATTTCCCGCAGCGGGATGGAAACGTTTTTGCCATGCGCCATGATGATCCCATCGCGAATGTCCAGGTTCTCCGGCGCTATCCCGAGGATGAGGGCAGCGGTGGCCACTGCCTTTTCGCGTACGGTGCGAGCTGCCAGATGGACAGAGCTTCCGGCGGTCACCGTTTGGCGGCTGGCAAAACCGCCGAGACCGAGTTGTATTGCAGACGTATCGCCGCTGATCACCGCGATATCTTCCGGTCGAACGCCGACCTCATCGGCGGCTATTTGTGCGAGCACTGTCTTGAGGCCTTGCCCCATGGCCATGGCCCCGGTGAGGACCGTGACCTTCCCGGAGCGGCCGACGCGAACAATGGCCGACTCGAACGGGCCACGCCCGGTGCCTTTCAGCCCCATCGCGACGCCGAAACCCAAGAGGCGGCCTTCCGGGCGCGCCGTTTTGCGGCGCGATCGAAAGCCGGTGACATCTGCGCTGGTCAAAGCAAGGTCCAGACAAGCCGGGAAATCGCCGCTTTCGTAAACGATTGTGCTGGTCGAGCGCGCCCGCATCGGGGTCGAATAGGGAATTGCGTCGGCCGGCACAAGATTGCGGCGCCTCACCTCCACCCGATCAAGGCCTAGGTCACGCGCGACGGCATCAAGCACCCGCTCCATCGCAAAGCAGCCTTCGGGATAGCCCGCGCCGCGCACCGGTGCGGTTGGAACCTTGTTGGTCTCCACAACTGACACATGCAGCCTGTAATGCGGCAGGACGTAGGGACCCGGGAAATTTGTCGAAGCGTTGTAGGCAAGGTTGATGCCCTGGTAAGTATATGCTCCGGCGTCATTGATCATGGTGCCCCGCGCGCCGAGCAAGCGTCCGTCATTATCGACACCGACCTCGATGGTCCAGTATTGATCGCGCTCCTGAATTGAAGCGGTGAAATGCTCGCGCCGATCCTCAATCCATTTGACGGGCCGCCGTAACACAAGTGCAGCCGCCGAGATCGCAACTTCTTCCGGGTAGACAATGAATTTTGCACCAAACCCGCCACCGACGTCCGGCGCCACGACGCGGACCCGATTTTCGTCGAGTCCGAGCATTTTCATGATGAAATAGCGAGCTTCATGGGCCAGTTGCGTCGAGGTCCACACGGTCAATAGGTCGGCCTCGGCATCGTGGTTTACGACGAGTCCGCGCCCCTCGATCGGATGTGCGCCGCCACGATGCTGCTTCAGATTGACGGTCAGACGGCGAGGCGCCAGCTCGACGGCAGCATCAGCGTCGCCGTAGCTCTGGATGAAATCGATCAGCAGGTTGCCACGGCGGTTCACGTGCACATTGGGAGCCCGAGGCGATAACGCGTCCCGGCAATCAGCGACCGCCGGTAGCTCCCGGATATCCAGCTCGACCAGCGCCAGCGCGTCTTCCGCGATATAACGGGTGTCCGCGACGACCAGAGCGATCGCCTCGCCTACATATGAAACCTCCTTGTTTGCCAAGATAAATGGTGAGATATCATGCGGCAGCTCGGTGCTCGGAAATTGCAGCGGCAAACGATCAGCCGTAAGGACCGGGCGCAAATCCGCCAGCGTGTAGACCGCATGCACGCCAGCCAGCGCCCGCGCTTTTGTCGTGTCGATCGCGTTGATGAGCCCATGAGCGACAGCGCTGCGCAGGAACGCCGCCTGAAGAACCCCTGGCGGATTGAGGTCGTCCACGAAGCGGCCTGCACCACGAACCAGGGGCCGATCCTCGAGACGCGGATGACGACGGCCGATATAACGCATCCCGGGCACCGAAAGTGCTTGCTCGGCTATTGCAGCCGCTCAGCTGGTGATCGAGGTGGCAAGGTGGCGCTCCGACGCGCTGTCGGCGGCGTGATCCGGGATCACATCATACCGGTTCATTCGATCGGAATGCCGCTGGCCCTGACCATGGCGGCCCAGTGATCGACCTCCCTTCCAATGAAGGTCCTAAGATAAGCGGGCGTCCGCAGCTCGGGAGCTATTGGGGCGACGCCGGTCTGCTTGAGCCGTTCGATCATCACCGGTGACTTCAGCGTTTGTGTGGTCGCATCGTAGAGTTTCTGCACAATGGCATCGGGTGTGTCCTTGGGGAAGAAGAATGCGGTCCAGAAGTAGGAATCCACCCCTGGGATTCCGAGCTCCTTCGATGTCCGCAGAGCCGGGAACAGATCCGAACGCTCGCTCGTCAATAAGGCTATGGCCTTGGCGTTGCCCGCCTCGAGCGGTCCCATTGCGGCTGCGCCGAGTGCACAGAAGTAGTCGATCCGGCGGCCGATCAGGTCCTGCATCGCCAGCCCCGATCCCCGGTAAGGCACATGCGTCGGCTCGATGCCGATTGCTGCGTTCAGCTTGGCGCAGGAGAAATGCGATCCTGACCCGACTCC
>JASHYD010000751.1 GCA_030043175.1 Xanthobacteraceae bacterium
TTGCTAAGTTGCCCAGCCGCACGGCAAACGTTTCAAAGCATCCGCTCAACCCATTGAACGCGCGAAGGGCCCGGTTCGAACGGATCACCGAAGTATTGGGTTTCGCGGACCACCTTCCCGTCCCTGAACTCCATAATGCTTACCGCGTAAGACGGCCGCCCGTCGTAGGTGAGGACGAGTTCAGTGATCCAGAGGTCGGCAGCGCCGAGTATCCGCCGCACCTTGAAGCGTTTCGTGTTCGGTTGCGCGAAACGGGATGCCTGAATGTTGCGCCGACCACGGATGCGCTCCCCCGACTGCGGATACTCGAGCACTGCGTCCTCTTGGTAAATCTGATGCTCCACCTCGAAGTCGTTCGCGTCGGAGGCGGCCCAGTGGAGATCCAGAGCTGCTCGAATATCCCGGTATCCCATCTCAATCTTCCCTTCTCGGAGAATCCGAGTGACTAACCCGACAGCTCGTGCGCGATTTTATTGAGTACCTTCCGCATGCCTGCGTTGACGGCCGTCAATACAACCCCTCATTCAGTCGAGGTGCGCTTCCTATGGCAGTCGAGTGACAACTGCGCTGCGGGGGTCCGGTTGCTACCGTTAGCAGAGCTGAAGGCTTAATGATCAATTTGCGACTCTGCACCTACACCGGTGCGCTTAGCCGTGCAGGATTCACCCCCGTTGGCGCAGTCAACACACCCCCGTCGGCAAGATTAACCGCTCGCGAACCAGAACCGTCATAGCCGCGCCGCCCGCGCCGGGGCCCCGCCAGAAGCGTTTGGCGCGCTTGAGTTGCGACAATCCAACTTTTCTTGCTCAATTCGATTACGCAAGAAGCTATACCGCATGCCAACGCACGGTCGAGATATTTCCTGAAGATTGAAACGAATTCGCCGGCAGAATTGTTGATGCTGCCGTCAGCTAAGGGCAGATCCCATCTTGCGCGCCGAACTCCTGTCGGCATTATCGCCCGGCAGCGCGCCACGCTCAGCCAATCGACACTTCGACCAGTCATGTCGGATTTCGTTGTATCGCTCGACAGAAAAAGACTGGTCAATGATGGCACCTAACAACCGGCGCTGTCCGTCCGCTCAGTTGGCGATGTCCGTGTGAACGGCAAGCGCAGCAGGCCCACCGTTGAAGAAGCTCCGAACGCTCAAGTGACATGTTCTGCCCAGTCGAGTCGCACGCTCGGTTGAATGTTTGGTGGAGGTCGCACCGAACTTTGCGCCAGGAGATATGGGACTTCGGAGGCGCGCGGCTTGGCGCAGTCCGCGTTGACGACTTCAAGCTTCGATTCTACCACCAACGTTTCGGCTGGCCCAACGAAAAGGCTACTACGGACATGCGGAACGTCGTCAACCTCCGCCAAGACTCTTCCGAACGGACACCCTCACTGTGGCGTTTCGTTGAGGCGCAGCAGAAAGCTGCCCTGGCCGAGACGGTGGTCAATTTTCCGCCATTAGGCTCGCTCAACCCGAAGCGGTCAAGCGGCAAATCGACCGGTCATGAAGGAAAACGAGGGCCGGTAGTCGCGTGGCCGGGCGGAGCACATATCACAGCGGGCTCCGCGCCTCACGAACGAAACCCCGAATGCCATCGTGCGATCCTGGCCCGCACTTGTTGAGCATTGGGCTCGAACAATTGCTGTGGCAGCAGCAACCGTTTGGCGGTTCCCAGGGCCAAGAACTTCCTATTTTATGCTTCATACACGACCACTAATGAGAGAATACTAACCTTTGCGTGCTGGATTAGTTAGTTAGAAGGGATTTTTGTTAGGAACTGCCACCTGGACTGCGCGTTGGCAGTCATGGCAAGAGATAACCTTCAGACAAAGCTCCACATCGACCACGCCCTCAGCGAACGAGACACTCGCGTGGCGTGCCTCATAGTTGAGGGTATCAGGAACTTGCTGGACCTGCTCGACCAGCAGTCCCCTTCGGTCCTTGAAGCGCTGATAGATCATGCCAAGGACCTACAGCGTCCTGGGAAAGCACCAACGCACAGATACGGCTTGAGAGAAGAGCTTCGTAAATACACTGAGGATGCTTTGAAGGAAGCACGCGCCCGTGAGCGCCGCCTCCTCCGTAGTATTACAGGGCTAGCGGAGGACCCCCTCATAGGCGACGACATAGACCAGGATGCTGATACCCAGGGCCATCGTTGAGCTCGAAGCTCTTTGCGAAACCCTCTGCCATCTGCTTGGGGGAGCACCTACTCAATCAGCTCTCTTCGTTGACACGTACCCTGGGGAGGGCGGTTCTACGCCGCTATCCTTCCAACCGAGATGAAGCCGTGGCGCGTATTGACCGACGCCTACGAGGCCCACATCGCGATCCGCCGCCCATCAGGGGCATGGGATTGACCGCCCATTGGCGACTGGGGCCCGGCGATCGCGCCAGAAAGGATTGTGATTCCAGAGTCCTGTCCCAGGATCCTTCTCGTCCCGGGCCTGCGGGGGAGTAAATCGGGCATATGTTTGGCCTCGGTCATATCGTGCCCATGGTCAGCATTTCCGCGCGGTCGCCTTGGCGGCCAACAATGCGCTGCGCATCGAAGAAATGGCGAAAGCCGGTACGTGGCCACGGCATGTGGGGCCGAACAAGTTCCTTGTCCCCGTTATGCGATGGCCGTGATGTCGGCGCCCTTGAAGTCCACCCACCTCGCGCAATATGAACCGGTTTTCGTGGTGGCGCGCGTTGGCGCGGTCGATTGCGTAGCCGTGAGGCGCCACGTCATCGACGGCGGTGCGACGAGATCGCGTCCGCGCAATTTGCTGAATCTGGTTCGATTCAAAAAGTCGATTCTGACGATTCGATTGTTGCATTCCGGCAGGATGCCGCCGACTTTTCGACGGCATCGACCCGAAGCTGGCAATGACAACCTATCTGAAACCGGAACATCGACAACGTTTCAAATCAGTACGCCGTGAACCGTCCTGCTGTCGGCAGGCATTTGTTCGCGTCGCTCGGTGACGATGTAGTCGCGCACGACGGCGGCGACACGCAACCGGTAATCATAAAAGATGTCTTTGCGGCCGGCCGTCCGGGTCGCACGATGTCCGGCGTGGCAGCGCCAGGCGGCAACAGCCGGCTCATCCCGCCAGAGCGAGAGCGACAAAAGCTTGTCCGGGTTGGAGAGGCTTTGAAAGCGTTCGACGGAGACGAAGCCGTCCGTCTGCTCAAGCTCGATCTTGGGTGCGCGCGTGATCCAAGTAGTCGCGGTTGCGCGGCTGGGTAGGCATGACTTCGAAGATGATAGCGATCATGAGGTCGTTCTCACTTGGCGTCAAGGAACTGAGTCGTGGCCGTATAGAGGGCTGTCCTGCCGCTCTCCAGATGCATCAGGTGGGTTGCCTTCGGGATTTTTACGTCGCTGACTTGCGACGCTCCAGTCAGCGCCTGCTTCAGCCACGCGACATCGGTGTCCTTGCAGAGGTTGTCCCATTCGCCACGCACGATCAGGACAGGCGCCTTGACGTGGCCGGGCTCGTAGGCGAGCACACCCGACCAGGCGGCCATGATGTCGGCGACGGGTCCGTTCGGCGTCCGCACGGATGGTGGGATTCGGGAAAGGCTTGTCGGATCGGACTTCAGATAGAGCGCCGACCAGGCCGGAAAGTCACTTTCGGCGAGGAGGCCGGACTCGCCTTGCGGAACATCCTCTAAAAAGCGCTTCTTCTGTGCCTCGACGGTAAGAAACCGCCAGGTGTCGAGCGGCGGCACGCCCTTCAGGGCCTCGCGGCGCACGATAGGGCCGAAAAACACAAGGCGATCAACCAAATCGGGATGATCTCCCGCGAAACGACCAGCGGCCATCGTCCCCCACGAGTGCGCGACGATCGATACCTTTGCGGCTCCAGTTTCGGCCACTATGGCGCGGACCGCGCGCTCGAGCTGCTTTACCGCTTCTGGTACGCGGCCCAACGGCTCTCCTGCAGGTGGCGCATCGGCAGACATTTCTGGATAGCTCTCCGAGCGGCCGAAACCGGCAAAGTCGAGCCCCCAAACGGAGAAGCCAGCGCTGTTCAACGCGTCGGCCCAGGAGGCGCCGCCGAGTTTGAAAAAGATCGAATTCTCCGCCGGGAACGTAGCACCGTGGACGTAGAGCACTGGCTGCTTGCGATCGGCTGAACCGGCCACCAGCTCGAAGAGCTGCAGTCTTGGCTGCCACGGCTGGCCTGCCGCCGACGTTCCTGGAAGTGTGACGAGGCGGAGCTGCGCCCGTGCTATGGCGGCTGATCCCGCGAAAAAAGGTCGCGCGGCAGTCACGGTTCGAACGGTCATGTGCCCTCCTGACGCGGCGTTGGTAACTGATCGACGGCACGAAATGCTTTGGAGACGACCAAAGCTTCCGCCGCGTTGACGTGCTAAAGTCGCTAGATGGCTACCGGACCCAACATCGCGAGCATCGGCGCGCTCATGGGCGACCCTGCACGTGCGAACATCTTGACATCCCTCATGAGCGGGCGTGCATTGACCGCGAGCGAGCTCGCCCACGTCGCCGGCATCGCCGCTGCAACCGCGAGTGGGCACTTGGGGCAACTGCTCGACGGTGGGTTGGTCGCCGTCGAGAAGCAGGGGCGGCACCGTTACTACCGGCTGGCCGGCGCAGATGTCGCGACCACAATCGAGGCCTTGATGGGCCTTGCGGAGCAATCAGGAAAACAACCCGTTCGTCCAGGTCCGAAAGACCCGGAGTTACGCCAAGCACGCGTGTGTTACGACCATCTTGCCGGCGAGCGTGGTGTGCAGCTGTTCTGGCGGCTGACACAGCTTAAGTTGATCGCGCTCGACGACGGCGACGTCGAAATGACTAGCCGAGGTGAGCGCCGCTTCGGGGAATTCGGCATCGACATCGCCGTCCTCAAGTCAGCCAAACGTCCGGTTTGCCGGGCCTGCCTTGATTGGAGCGAGCGCCGATCTCATCTTGCAGGAGCGCTCGGCGCACAGTTGCTCAACCGCTTTTTCGAGCTCAAGTGGGCTCGTCGTGTCGAGAATACGCGCATCGTCAGGTTCTCACCCCAAGGCGAGGTAAGTTTCGCCAAGCTCTTCGACTAGCAGCAAAGTGCCACGCACTCGGCGGGCGATGTCCGCCTCAGAGCAGCCCATTCCTATGAACGCAAAGGGAGTGGGTTGCAAGTGTCAGAGCCACAACTTTGGGCCTCGTCTCCGGTACCTGAGGAGAGCGCCTTATTGGCCATCGAGGCCGATCAGAAATCCGGTTTCTCGGCCTGCGGAATCGGATCAAGATTCTGATCGAAGTAATCCACACCAGCACTCTCTGCGCAAACCATCTCCGCCATCGCTACCTCGTTCTTGCGCCATGTCTGTTTAAGTGTGAGCGGCCCGTTGAACGTGTCGGGATCTTCGACCGTTACGATCGCGGTCAAAGCCCTACCGTCCTGGCT